>CANROP010000048.1 GCA_947632265.1 uncultured Bacilli bacterium | reverse complement strand
AGTAACAGATGTAAATGATATGGTACTAGGAGATTATACACTAGAAACAGATGATGATGGTAATTTAAGAATAAAGGGAGAAACATCAGGAGGAGGAAGTACAAGTAAAGATACAACAGAGCCAATAATAACATCAGTAAACTCAAATAGTATAACGACAAAAGGAGCAACAGTAACAGTAGAAGCAAATGACCCAGAATCAGAAACATTAACATATTATTATTCAATAGATAATGAAGATGATTATCAAAAAGGAGAAAATGTACAAATATTTGATGAATTTGAACCAGACACAGAACATACAATATATGTAAAAGTAGTAAATGAAGCGGAATTAGAAGCAAAAGATAGTACAACTTTTAGAACATCACCATTAAATACACCAACAATAATAGTAGAAAAAGAAGAAGAATGGACTACAAGTAAGAAAGTAACAATAAACTATCCAGAGGGAGAAGGATTAACATACTCATATAGTACAAATAGAGGAGATAGTTTTACAGATACAACGAATAATCCAGAAGAAATAACATTTAAAGCAAATGGAAGTATAGTTGCAAAAGTAACGGATGGAAGAAATACATTATCATCAGAATCAAAGACAATACAAAAGATAGATAATGAAGTACCAGTAATAGATAGTGTAGATGTAGTACAAGGAGTAATAACAGTAACCGCACATGATAATAGTGAAACTGAAGGAGGAAAACTACAATATAACTTCGGAGATGGAAAAGGATATGTAGATAGTAATACAATAACAGTATCAATAAAAGACAGTAAAACATATACAATAACAGTAAAAGATGAAGCAGGAAATGTTAGTGCATCAAAAACTGCAAATGTAAAAGATCAAACAGCTCCAGTAATAACATCAGTAAACTCAAATAGTATAACAACAAAGGGAGCAACAGTAACAGTAGAAGCAAACGATCCAGAATCAGACACATTAACATATTATTATTCAGTAGATAATGAAGATGATTATCAATTAGGTTCATCTATTCAAACATTTGAAGATTTCGAACCAAATACACAACATACAATATATGTAAAAGTAGTAAATGAAGCAGGATTAGAAGCAAAAGATAATACAGAATTTACAACATCACCATTAGACGCACCAACAATAACAGTAGAGAATGAAGAAGAATGGGCAAAGAGTAAGCAAGTAACAATAAACTATCCAAAGGGAGAAGGATTAACATACTCATATAGTACGAATAAAGGAGATAGTTTTACAGAAACAACAAATAATCCAGAGAAAATAACATTTGAAGAAAATGGAAGTATAGTTGCAAAAGTAACAGATGGAAGAAATATATTATCATCAGAGTCAAAGACAATCCAAAAGATAGATAATGAAATACCAGTAATAGATAAAGTAGATGTAGTACAAGGAGTAATAACAATAACTGCCCATGATAATAGTGAAGCGCAAGGAGGAAAACTACAATATAACTTTGGAGATGGAAAAGGATATGTAGATAGTAATACAATAACAGTATCAGTAAAAGATAGTAAAACATATACAATAACAGTAAAAGATGAAGCAGAAAATGTTAGTGCATCAAAAACGGCAAGTGTAAAAGATGGGACAGCTCCAATAATAACATCAGTAAACGCAAATAGTATAACATCAAGAGGAGCAACAGTAACAGTAGAGGCACATGATGATGAAACAGATATAACATATTATTATTCAGTAGATAATGAAGATGATTATCAATTAGGTTCATCTATTCAAACATTTGAAGATTTCGAACCAAATACACAACATACAATATATGTAAAAGTAGTAAATGAAGCAGGATTAGAAGCAAAAGATAATACAGAATTTACAACATCACCATTAGACGCACCAACAATAACAGTAGAGAATGAAGAAGAATGGGCAAAGAGTAAGCAAGTAACAATAAACTATCCAAAGGGAGAAGGATTAACATACTCATATAGTACGAATAAAGGAGATAGTTTTACAGAAACAACAAATAATCCAGAGAAAATAACATTTGAAGAAAATGGAAGTATAGTTGCAAAAGTAACAGATGGAAGAAATATATTATCATCAGAGTCAAAGACAATCCAAAAGATAGATAATGAAGACCCAGTAATAGATAGTGTAGATGTAGAAGAAGGAACAATAACAGTAACAGCACATGATAATAGTGAAACTGAGGGAGGAAAACTACAATATAACTTTGGAAGCGGATATCAAGATAGTAATACAATAACAGTACCTTTAGATGGTTCAACATATAATATAACAGTAAAAGATGAAGCAGGAAATGAAAGTAAAGTATGGAAGCAAGAAGTAGCATGTTTTGTAACGTATCCTTCAACAACACCAAATGCCCCAGAAATAAAAGATGGATTAACCCCAGTAAAATGGAATGGAAGTGCATGGGTGGTAACAACAACAGATGATAAAGACTGGTATGATTATAGTAAACAAGAATGGGCGAATGCAGTAATATTAAATGATGATGTAAGTAAAAGTGAAGGAGAAACCTTAACAGTACCAACATCAAATAATGCATCAAGTGATGTAAAAGCAATGTTTGTATGGATACCAAGATACGAATATAGAATAGAAGGAGATTATGGTAAGTGCGGAGAAAGTGCAGCACTCCCAGGAGCAATAGATATAAGATTTATATCAAAAGAACAAAAATCTCCAACAAGCAATGAATATCATATAAATACAGCATTTACATTTGATGGAAAAGAGTTAAGTGGAATATGGGTAGGAAAATTTGAAACAACAGGTTCATCATCTGCACCAACAATACTACCAAACTTACAATCATTAAGAAGACAAACGGTAAGTCAACAATTTACGACAGCCCAACAATTAAAAGTAACAGGCTATGATAGTCATATGGCAAAGAATAGTGAATGGGGAGCAGTCGCATATCTATCACAAAGTAAATATGGTAAATATGGAAATAGTAGTTATGAAAAAGCAAATAAAGAAGTATATATAAATAATTCAAGTAGTATGTACACAGGACGAAGTGGAGGAAGCCCAATTGCATTAGATTCTTCAGATGGAACATGCAAATATGATGAAATAGATGATAGAGGTTCAGGAACAGGACAATGTGGAGGAGGAGCATCAACAACAGGCAACGTAACAGGAGTATATGACATGAGTGGAGGAGCCCATGAATATGTAATGGGAAACTACAATGATACAATTATCTATGCAGGTTTCTCTGCAATGCCAGACTTAAAATATTACGATAAATATACAACAGAATATGCCAAGACAGCATGTAACGGAGGAGTATGTTATGGACATGCCTTAAGCGATACGAGTTACTGGTATGGCGGCTATGCAGCTTTCGTTCGTACATCGGATCCTTGGATCGTACGCGGTGGTGAGTATGACAATAATGATACAGCCATATTCGGTTTCTCCCGTGACGATGGCAGCAGTAGCAGCTACAATTCCTTCCGCGTCGTTCTTGCTGCTGCATAGCAAATCCTCGGCTATTCACAAGTACTACAAGAGGGCCTGTAATATAAAACGACCACAAATAAAGTGGGATGGATTATCCTGCTCACACTCTTTTTTGTGAGCAGGATATCGCAGGCGTCCAGGGTTTACTCTGGGTGCCTGTCCGATTTTGTATCTTTAAAATTTGAGATAACATTTGTTATCTCTTTTCTCTTTTAGAAAAAATTAAAAATATAAGTTATTGTATTTTAAAAAAAAATATAGTAAACTATTAACGAAAGAAGTGATTTTATGAGTTTAACAGCAGGTATAGTAGGACTTCCTAATGTAGGGAAAAGTACATTATTTAATGCAATAACTAAAAAAAATATATTAGCTGCTAACTATCCATTTGCTACAATAGATCCAAATGTAGGAGTAGTTATAGTTCCTGATAGTAGATTAGATTTTTTAAACGAATTATATAAACCAGCAAGTCTAGTACCAACAACTTTTGAATTTACTGATATAGCAGGATTAGTTAAAGGTGCTTCTATGGGAGAAGGCTTAGGAAATAAATTCTTATCTCATATAAGAGAAGTAGATGCGATATGTGAAGTAGTTAGGTGCTTTGAAAATAAAGATATAATACATGTAGAAAATGTAGTAGATCCTATAAGAGATATAGAAATAGTAGAAACAGAATTAATTTTATCTGATTTAGAAATAATAGATAATAGATTTAATAAAATAGGAAAGAAAGCAGCACTCTCTAAAGATAAATTAGTTCAAGAAGAAGCTAGAATATTAACAAAATTAAAAGATGCATTAGAAAAAAATACTCCAATTAGAAGAATAGAATTAACAGATGAAGAAAAATTATATATAAAACCATTTAACTTACTTACTAGTAAACCAATAATATATGTTGCGAATGTTTCAGAAGATGATTTATTAAAAGAAGACAACAAATATATAGAAAGTGTAAGAGAGTATGCGAAGAAAGATAATGCAGAGGTTGTAGTTATATGTGCGAAAGTAGAATCTGATTTAAGTGATATGGAATTAGAAGAAAAAAATACTTTCTTAAATGAACTTGGCATAAAAGAAAGTGGAATAGATAATTTAATTAAAGCATCTTATAAATTACTTGGACTTAAAACTTTTTTTACAGCAGGAAGTGATGAATGTAGAGCATGGACATTTAAAGATGGAATGAAAGCTCCTGAATGTGCGGGAATAATACATACTGATTTTCAAAAAGGATTTATAAAAGCAGAAGTAATGAGTTTTGAAGATTTAAAAAAATATGGTAGTGAAAAAGCAGTTAAAGAAGCAGGTAAAATGCGTTTAGAAGGAAAAGAATACATAGTAGAAGATGGGGATATTTGCTATTTCAGATTTAATGTTTAAGTAAAAGGGTAAGTAAAACATCTAAAGTAAATAAAAAAATTAATATATAAGTAAGACATTTAGGTATCTTACTTATTATTTTATCTAAAAAAGGTTTAATTACATATATAAGAATAATGCTACTTACACCCCATAAAAGAGACATCTCAATAGCAGCAAAATCACCAATATTAAATTTTAAATTTGAGTAATTCCAAAGCTCAGTATCAAAAATCCATTTAATTAAATAACCACCAAGTGCTTCTATTATAGATAAAACTACTGCACAACTAAAAAATAAAACAATTACTTTCATAGATTTACCAAATTTATATTTATCTAAAAATTTATGTATTAATAAAATAATAATAGAACCTATTCCATATACAGGTGTCCACCATCCAAATAATATTCCACTTTCTCCGTTTGAATAGAAAAAAGTTTCTATAAAATGACCTAGTATAGAAGTAATAAAAAAATAATTTATGTAGTACATATAATCACCAATATTATTATGTATAGAAAGAAGTATTTTATTTATTTTAAAAACTACTTGATGTATTATAAATATTTTTACAAATATAATTAAATAGGTTTACAAACGAAAAAAGATTTGTTATAATCTAAAACGAGTAAGAAATTTACTCCTTGCTCGAAAGAGCCAAAGACCATAAGGAGGTGTAAGAATGAGAAATTATGAAATTATGTTCATAGTAAGACCAACATTAGGAGAAGATGATATAAAGAAAGTTGCATCTAATTTTCAAAAAACATTAGAAACTAATGGAGCTAAAGTTACAGGTGTTGATGCTTGGGGACAAAAGACACTAGCTTACGATATAAAAGTAGGAACAGAAACATATAAAAGTGGATACTACTTTGTAATAAATATTGAATCTAGTGATGATAAAGCTGTAAAAGAGTTTGATCGTTTAGCTTTAATAAGCAATGATATAATAAGACATATCATAATAAATAAGGAAGATTAGGTGAAGCATGAATAAAGTAGTATTATTAGGTAGACTAACTGCAAAGCCAGAATTACGTTATACAGGTTCAAATACAGCATTTACTAGATTTAGTATTGCAGTAAATAGAACATTTCCAGGACCTGATGGAAAAAGAGAAGCAGATTTTATAAACGTAGTTGCTTGGAGAAAACAAGCAGAAACAGTTTGCAAATATTTCGATAAAGGAAACTTAATCGGTATAGAAGGAAGAATACAAACAGGAAGTTACGATGATAAAGATGGAAACAAGAGATATTCATTTGATGTTGTTTTAGATAATTTCGAATTTGTAGAGAGTAAAAAATCTCAAGAAGCAAGTGCAGAAAGTTATAATGTTAATCCAACTCCATATGATTATCAAGAACCAAGTTCAGTTGATAATTCAGTAAATGTAGAATCAGATCCTTTTTCAGAATTTGGAGATAGTGTTTCTATAGATGATAACTTCTTAGACTAATAGGAGGGAATAAAATGGCAGAATTTTATAGAAAAAAGAAAAAAATTTGTCAAATGTGTGCTGGAAAAGATGTTGATTATAAAAATGTAGAAGTAATCAAGAAATATGTAAGTGCAGATAGAGGCAAAATTTTACCAAGAAGAATTACAGGTGCATGTGCTAAACATCAAAGACATATAGCAGCACAAGTTAAATATGCAAGACATATGGCACTTATACCATTTGTAAAATAGATAGTTTAATCTATCTTTTTTATTTGAAATTTTTATTGTTCCAAATGTTATTGACTTCTTTTTTTATATTATCAGCAGATTTTTTAAGATCGTTATCATTTATTACATGTGAATTATATGATGTAGCAGTACCCATTCTATTATTTAATAGTTGTTGTTGAGCTGAATTTGTACAAAGAGCTTGACCTACCATCATAAACCAGTTTCCAAGCGAATTTTGTTCAGCAGGAGTTAACTCATCGCATAGTAAAAGTCCAATAATAAATGCAGATGTTGTATAAATAGGTGCACTTACATCAGGTACAAGTCGCATATAACCACCTATTAAAATATATTTTAAAATTAATAAACAATTCAATATGTTAGAAAAATCATAAATATTGCTTTACTTTTTAAAAAATATGATATAATATGACGTATAGGGGTTACGTTATAATGACAGGGGGATATTTATGGATATAGCAATCCAATTTGAAAAGTATGATTTAGGAGAATATAGATATTTATTTAAACCAGTAGCTGTAATAAGAGGAACATATGATAATACTAATCAATGTTTTATAACTGATAGTGGGTTAGTTTGTTATCTAATAAACGGTTGTGTACCAGATGCAGACTATTATTTTTATGCACCTACTACAATAAAGGAATTAAAAGGCATATATGGCAATGATTACAAAGATAGAGATTTAATATATGAATATTTTAATGCATTTACGGAAAATTGTTATATTGGAATATATGGAGTGGATACTGATGATTGTAAGATAGATATCATACAAATGTCATATAGTAATATGGAAGAATCAATTATAAGGTTAAGAACTGCAAATCAACAAGGAATAACTAAAACATCAACTAACGATTCAAATAAGAATACAAAAGCTAAAAAAATTAAACTTAAACTTGATAAAGAAAAATCTAAGAGTATAACTTTATCAGAATTAAGGAAAGAAGTATTATCAAAGATAGTAGGCCAAGATAAAGCTGTAAACGATATAACTAGAGCTATAATTGTAAATAACAATTCAAAAAATCCTAGACATAAATCTCATATTTTGATAGCTGGACCAACAGGTACAGGAAAAACAGAAATAGTTAATATTATATCTAATTACTTAGGTATACCATATTTTAAGGCAGATGCTACTGCATATACAAAAGAAGGCTATGTTGGGAAAAGTGTTTACTCTATGTTATTGGGATTAATAGAGGCAGCTAATGGAGATATAGAAAAAGCACAACATGGAATATTAATAATAGATGAAATAGATAAGAAATTTTCAGATAATGATCGATATGATGTTTCAGGAAGAGTAGTTCTTAATTCTCTACTAAAAATAATGGATAGAGAAGTCGTTGAAGTAGAAGTAGGACATAATCAATCAATTTTGTTTGATACATCTAATCTAACTATAATATGTTCTGGAGCATTTGCAGATTTATTTGAGAATAAGAAAAAAGAATTAGGTAAAAATACTATCGGTTTTTCAGAGGATACATATCAAAATAAGGAAGTAGAAATAACTAAAGAAGATATAAGAAAATATGGAAATGTATCTGAGTTTATGGGTAGAATTGGTATATCTACATATACTAGGGAGTTTTCTATAGAAAACTTAATAAACCTATTAAAGAAATCAAAGATAAGTCCTTTAGTAGAAGAAAGGGAGTTCTTTAAAGATTTAGGGGTTACTATTACATTTACATCAGGGTATATAGAAGAGGTTGCTGAAATGTGCCATGGTCAAAAAGAAGGAGCTAGAGGATTAAAAAATATTGTAAAAGATTCATTAAAATATGCTTATGATGAAGTTTTAACTAATAATAAAGTAAAAACTTTAAAATTAACAAAGGAAACCGTACATGATGCAACAAAATATTATTATAATTAGATTAAATTTCATTAAAAAGATGTATAATTTCATAGAAAATTCATAAAAATCAACAAAAATTAAAAAAAGTGTTGATTTTTTTAGTTAAATCACGTATAATCTTTGTATGTGTGGCATGCAATGATGTGTGAGGTTGCTGATACACCAGGTTAAGTTGTTATACAAATTAACCTTAGTATTAGGTTTTTACACGGAGCAAGTCTATACTGGATATAGGCGAAAGGAGGATACATGATGTCAAAAAACAAAATTCGTATCAAATTAAAATCATTTGAACATAAAAGTTTAGACAGAGCTTGCGCTAAAATCGTTGAAACAGTAAAGAGAAATGGTGGAGAAGTAGTTGGACCAGTTCCACTACCTACTGAAGTAGAAAAAATCACTATCTTAAGAGCTGTTCATAAATATAAAGATTCACGTGAGCAATTTGAAAGAAGAACACACAAAAGACTAATAGATATCGTTGATCCAGCAAAGGAAACTATTGAGGCATTAGCTCATTTAGATGTTCCAAGTGGTGTAGATATCAAAATAATTAAATAATAGGAGGAAAGTATATGAAAGGAATCTTAGGTCGTAAAATTGGAATGACTCAAGTGTTTACTGAATCTGGTAAATTAATTCCTGTAACTGTAGTCGAAGTTGAAAAAAATGTTGTAACACAAATTAAGACTAAAGAAAACGATGGTTACGATGCAATTCAATTAGGATTTGGAAATACAAGAGAAAAGTTAGCGACTAAAGCTTCTGCTGGACATACAGCAAAAGCACAAACTACACCTAAGCGCTTCTTTAAAGAAATAAAAGGTGTAGATGTCAATTCATATACTCTTGGACAAGAAATATCAGCTGATATATTCACTCCGGGAGAAGTGGTTGACGTAACTGGAACTACTAAAGGTAAAGGGTTCCAAGGTGTTATTAAAAGACACGGACAAAGTAGAGGACCTATGGGACATGG
>CANROP010000047.1 GCA_947632265.1 uncultured Bacilli bacterium | reverse complement strand
ATAACAGATGTAAGTGTAGAAAAAGGAGTAATAACAATAACAGCAACTGATGATAGTAATGATACATTATATTATAACTTTGATGATGGAAATGACTATGTAGAAAGTAATACAGCAACAGTAACAGAAAATAAAACATATAATTTAACAGTAAAAGATAAAGCAGGGAATGTTAGTGAAACATGGCCAGTAAGTATAGATGTAGAAGCAACATGTACAGTAACATATAAACCAACAACACCAAATTCCCCAGAAATAAAAGATGGATTAATCCCAGTAAAATGGAATGGAAGTGCATGGGTAGTAACAACAACAGATGATAAAGAATGGTATGATTATAGTAGACAAGAATGGGCGAATGCAGTAATACTAAAAGATGGAGTAACAAAGACTTCAGGACAAACTTTAACAGTTCCAACATCAAAGAGTACAGCAACTGATATAAAAGCAATGTTCGTATGGATACCAAGATATGAATATAGAATAGAAGGAGATTATGGTAAGTGTGGAGAAAGTGTAACACTTCCAGGAGCAATTGATATAAAATTTATATCAAAAGAACAAAAAAACCCATCAAGTAATGAATATCATATAAATACAGCATTCTGGTGGGATGTTGATAGTGATGGAGATAGAGAAGCTGGAGAAGAACTATCGGGAATATGGGTAGGAAAATTTGAAACAACAGGTTCATCATCTGCCCCAACGATACTACCAAATTTACAATCATTAAGAAATCAAACAACAAGTCAACAATTTACAACAGCTCAACAACTAAAGGTAACAGGCTATGATAGTCATATGGCAAAGAATAGTGAATGGGGAGCAGTGGCTTATCTCTCACAAAGTATGTATGGCAAATATGGTAATCCAAATTATATTGGAGAAAACAAAGAAGTATATCCAAATAATTCATACGGAGACCATGGCACTTTTATTTATACAGGACGAAGTGCAGGAGAACCTGGAAAATCAAATACATCGGTTTCTACAAATGGAACATGTAACTATGATAAAACAGATGACAGAGGTTCAGGTCAAGGACAATGTGGAGGCGGAGCATCAACAACAGGCAACATCACAGGAGTATATGATATGAGTGGAGGAGCAAGTGAATATGTTATGGGATATTTAGAAGGAACGGATGCTTCTCTTCCTTGGGGATCAACTTCGGGAAAAAACTATGCAGGCTTTACTGAGGCCACAAAACCAGAGTCAAAATATTATGACAAGTACACATCGACAACATCAACTACAGCATGTAACGGAGGTGTATGTTATGGACATGCATTAAGCGAGACGAGCGGATGGTATAGCGACTACACAGAATTCGTTAGTTCGTCTTGGAGATGGATTGAACGTTCTTCTTTCAGCCTTGTCGAGGATGATGCGGGGGTGTTCTGTTACGCCTCCATCTCGGGTGAGGCTGTCGATAATAGGTCTTTCCGCATCGTACTTGTAGTTCAATAGCCTCCCATTTTATCACAACTACTAAATGATTAACTATGGTTAAAATTATTTATATAATAAATTTATATAATAAAGAATAATTTAATAAAGAGATAACAAAATAGTTATCTCTTTAATCATAAATAGTTAAAATTACATAAATAATATAATTATTTTAATTGAACTTTATTACTTTTAATGTTATAATATGCAACAACAAAAGTTAATGGTGATTATGTGAAAGAGGAAAATAATAATATTATTTCTATTAAAGATATAAGAAGTGTAGATTTTATAGACTGGGATAGTATGAGTATAGATGAAGTTAATAATTTAATAAACATATTAATAGATAAAAAATATGTTTTATCTATTAATAGTCATAATTTTTTAAAAAATAATCCTAAAATAATATTAGAATCTATTAAAAGAAATAAAAAAACTATTAGATTTATAGGTCCTTATATAAAAGAACATAAAGATATTCTTAAATACTTATTAGAAAATGGATGTAGTTTTGATTTAAAATATGTAAAAATGATGCCAATAGATTATTTTTTTGATGAAGATGTAATGGAATATTTTTTAGAACAATTAAACTTATTTATAGATGATAATCCAAAGTATAAATATAGACTTGCTAAATTATGTAGTGATTCAATAAAAAAAGATCCTTTAATTAAAGATTTTGATAATGTATTTGAAGCTATTTCAGAAAATAACTGGAAAGAATATAGAGAAAATTATAATAATAATAAAAATATTTTTGGTAAAATTTGTACTAATTTAAGAAATTCTAATACTTTTGATGAAATTAATAAATTAGATTTTTTAGATGATATGAGTAAGATATTAGGAGAAAAATATAATGAGTTATATAATGCCATGAAGGAATATTTTTACTTTTATCACACTAATATAGAAAATAAAATGGATAAAATAAAATATTCACAAGATATAATATCTAGATTATCTGCTTTATATATAGCTAAAGAAAAAAGTATATATATAAATGATAAATTAAAAAGTTATAAAGATTGGATTAGAAAATTCTTTAAATTAAAAATAGATAATCCTATTATAAATAAAAAAATTAATGAAATAAAACAAAAAGAAAAATTAAAAGAATTATATATAAATAACTCTATAGAACTAAATTCATTTATAGAAAGTTTAAAATATAAATATAATTTAGATGATTCTATATTTAAATTATTAATAGATAGTTTTATTATAAATAATATTTCAAAAATAGAAAGTATTATTAAGCCTCCAATATTATATAATGATTATAAAAAATATAAAGAATCTATTAAACTAATAAATAGATTAAATAGTGGATATATAAAATATTCTAGTCAAGAACTAAGTAATTATAGAGAAATAATTACTTATGATAAAATAAAAAATAAGTATATTTATATAGGAATTAATATTAATAAAGAAATATTAGAAGAATGTGAAAATTATATATATTTAAAAAATATATTTGAAAAAATAAAAAAAGATATTATCTTTAAAACCAAGAATATTGATATTGAAAATTATCAAGATGAATTAATACTAAAAGAAATAGAGAAAGAAATTCCTTTTAATGATGAATATTTTTGCTTTAATAAAGATTATTATACAAAATTTTATTTTATATATTTTATACAAAACTTTTTATATTGTAATAAATTTAATGTAAATAATTTTTTAAATGATGAAATTTATTCTAATATATATGATATTATAGTAAATAATAAAATAATATGGTTATTACTATTTATGGGAATTAATTATAACTATAATTTAATACAAGATATAAATCAAAAAAATATATATGATTTAATTAATAATATGGATAATATTACTAGGTTATCAAAAGAATTCAATTTTAATTTAAAAAATTATAAAGAAGTAATTTTAGCTCATAAATTTAGTAGATGTTCATCAAGTAGTTCAATGGCTATATTAGGTAGAGAAGTAATAGAAAAGTTATTGAAAAAGAAAGAACGTATATGTAACGGTGATGATATTGTAATTTTTAGAGCTAAAGAATTAGTTTGTAAGATGTCAAAAAGAAATAAGTCTACCGTACCATATATTGAAGGAGAATATATGAATTATAAATATTCAATGTATGATCCTCTTGATCCAACTATCTTATTAGCTGGTATTTATACAGATTCATGTTTTGGAATTAAAGATATAGATAATGATTTTTTATATTATTGTGCGTTAGATAAGAATGGTTTTGTTATTAAAATAACTGATAATTTAGATAATTTTATAGCTAGAGCTTCTGGATTTAGGCATGGTAACTCTGTATTTATAAATCAATTAAGAACTATATATGATGAACGTGGGGATGACTATTACGGGATATCTGAATATGAAACAAATGATATAATATCTACTTTTAAGAAAGCATGTTTTGATATTGTAAATATTTCACAAAATAATAATTTAGAAAAAGATAAAATAGATTTTGTATTTGTAACTGCAAGTGCAGCATTAAGTAATTATGAGGCTAATATACCAGATGATATTTATAATATGATTAGTGATGGACCTATGGATACAATTAGTGATGATTGGGATACTTTTGTAAGTAGTAGTGATAATTTACAAGATTCTAAAGAATATGGATTTTTTACTACTGATTTTCCTTGTTATCCAGTTATTCTAATCTCATCTTCAAAAAATATAGATAAACTAAGTAAACAAGATATAAAATTTAAAAATGTAGATGCTTTATATGAAAGAAAAAGAAATAAAATTATAGTATCAGATAAAATTTCAAAACCTATACTTTTAAAAATAAATAGAATAAAAGCAATAAAATCTTTTTTAACTAATAAAATTTTTAAACCTTTAGAATATTTTGATTTATCAAAAGTATTTGTAGGAGATAATTGGTATATAATAACAAGTGATAATAATATTATAGATTATTGTTTATTAGAATTTGATGATAAAGCAGTAATAGAATTTAATGCGACAATAGATGTTTTAAGTAAGAATAATAATAAAATATTAATAAAGAAATAGGTTCAGGGCAGTCTTGAACCTATTTATAATACATGTTATAATTTTAATATATTAGGACGGTGTTAGTAATGGAAAAAGTTATAAAAGTAGATTTTTTAGATGAGAGTGATATTGTTTCTAGGTATGACTGTTCTAAAATATCTAACGATTTAATAGAGTACTTGATAAAAGAAAGTGAATTTGTAAGAAAAAAAGATAGTATTAAAATAATTATAAGTAATAAATGTAAAACTAAAATTAAATATAAAGAGATGTTATATAATGTATTTGATGAAGCATATACAAATAATTTAAGGATTCATGCTAAAAATAATATAATACAAGTAATATTATTTATTTTAGGAGTATTCTTTATATTCATGTCATTTAAAATAAAAAATGAACTTTGGGAAGAGATATTCCTAATAGGTGGATGGGTTCCTATATGGGAAATGGTTGATTTAGAATTATTTAGTGATGTAAGAGGCAATAGAAGAAAACATATTTTATTAAAGTTAAAAGAATCAGAAATAGTAGAAGATATTTAGTAATTAAATATCTTTTTAAAATATGTTTTAATATTAATTAATAATTCGTCTAATGAATACTTACTCTCCCCTCTAAAGTATTTTAAAATTTCAACTACTATTCCATTCATGATAAATGAAATAGTAAGATCTAAATAATTATCTTTAGTTATATTTTTTAAAGCATCATAGATTTTTTCTTCAGCAATTTTTTTTAGTTTATCTAAAAATATTAATGTATCATTAGCTCTTAGTAATAATTTATAAGCATCTTCATTATCTTTTAAACATTTAAAAATATTATCGAAATATTCTAATATATCTGATTTAGAATGTAGTTTTAAATCTTCATTACATAAAAGTTCAATAGTTTGTAGTTGATATTCGCTTGCTAAATCATATATATTTTCATAATGAGTATAAAAAGTACTTCTTGTTATTCCAGCTCTAGTAGTTAATTCTGTTACAGTTATTTTATTTAAATGCTTTTTTTCATTAATTAATTCTGCAAATGCTTTTTTAATTAGATTTCTAGTTTTAATAGATGAAGAATTTAGACATTGTACTTTCATTTGTCCATCCCTTTCTAATTTTTCAAATATTATAACACTCTTTTACTATATAATAGATATAAATTTATATAAAATGTCAAAATTTAGACACTTTATATAAATTTGTTCTTTCTTAAATTAAAATATAAGAATATAATATACTGTGATTTTATGAGAGGAAGAATACTATTATGAAAAAAATTACAAATTTTATAGTAGATAAAAGATATTTTATTTTAACTATATTTATTATTTTAACTGTATTTTCACTTTTCTCATCAGATAATGTAAAAATTAATTATGATATGGCTCGCTATCTACCTAGTAAATCTTCAACAAGAATAGGTATGGATATCATGGAAGAAGAATTTGAAAATGTAGATGAGAGTACATTAAATGTAATGTTTGATAATTTAAAAGATGAAGAAAAATTAAATATAAAAAAAGAATTAGAAAACATATCTGGAGTTAAAGATGTAGATTATGATAATAGTAGTGATTATAATAAAGATAATCATACTTTATATGTTATTACAGTAGATGATAAAGCAGATTCTAAAGTTGCAGGTACAGTTTATAATACTATAAAAGAAAAATATAAAGATTATAAAATTTTTACAAGTGGTAATGTAGATGATTCTAATAAGACAGTTTTACCATTTTCTATTATTGCTTTAGCAGTCTTTTCAGCACTCATTATATTATTAATTATGTGTGAATCTTTTGTAGAACCATTCTTATTTTTAATAACTATTTTAATGGCTGTTGTTCTTAATAAAGGAACTAATATAATATTTAGTGATGTTTCTCATATTACAAATTCTATATGTTCAATACTTCAAATGGCATTATCAATGGATTATTCTATTATGCTTATGAATAGATATGATCAAGAAAAGAAAAAAGAAAAAGATAAAGTAAAAGCTATGAAAGAGGCATTACATAAATCATTTCAATCTATTTCAAGTAGTTCTATTACAACTATAGTTGGTCTTTTAGCTCTCGTATTCATGAGTTTTAAAATAGGAAAAGATTTAGGAATTATTTTAGCTAAAGGTGTGTTATTTAGTTTAATATGTATCTTCTTTGTTTTACCATCTTTAATACTCATGTTTGATAAATGGATAGTAAAAACAAAGAAAAAGACTCCACATATCAAAACAGATTTGCTAGGAAAATTAAGTTATAAATTTAGATTTATATCTATACCTTTATTTTTAATAATATTAATTTCAAGTTTTATGTTAAAAGGTAATCTAGGAATAGATTATACTGATAAACAATCAGATGAAATAGAAAAAGTTTTCAAAGAGAATAATCAAATCGCAATTATATATAAAAACGATTATGAAGAAGAAATTAGTAAATATTTAGAACAATTAGAAAATAAAAAAAATATAAAAAAAGTTTTAGGATATGGAAATACTATAAATCAAAAACTAACTTATAATGAGGTAAATGATAAATTAAAAGAATTAGGCGGATATAAACAAATAGAAGATTACTTATTAAAAATTGTATATTATGATTATTACAACAATCAAAATAATAAAGTAACTTTTGATGAATTTATTAAATTTATTCAAGAATATGCTTATAACAATAAAGACTTAAACGATGAAATTGATGATAATATTAAAAAAGATATAACTAGACTTAAAAATTTTGTTAATGAATCTAATATAAATAAAAAAAGAACTTTAAGTGAAATAGCTACATTATTAGAAATAGATGAAAGTAAAGTAAAAGATATAATCATATATTACTTATCAAAAAATAATAATGATGTTCTATCACTAAATGAATTTATTAATTTCATGAATTGTGATGTTTTAACTAGTAAAGAATTTTCAAATAAAATAAATGAAGATGTAAAAGATAGATTAAATACTTTATCTAAATTTGTAAATAAAGAAAATATACAAAAGGAATTAACAAAAGATGATATGTCACGTTTCTTTATGATGGATAAAAACACGGTAGATAATTTATTTAAGTATTATATTTTAAAAAACAATACTGATACAAAACTAACTATAAATGAATTTTCTAATTTTGTATTAAATTATGTTTTAACTCTTGATAAATATTCTAATCTATTCGATTATGAAACTATAAATAATATCACATTATTAAAAGATTTTAGTGATAAAGAATTTATTAATAAAAAGATGAATAGTAGTGAACTAAGTTCTTTATTTGGAATAGATGAAAATTTAATTAAACAAGTATTATTATTTAAATATATTGAATCTGAAAATAATAATAAATATACTATAGAAGAATTTATAAATTATGTAACAGTTTTAAGAGAGCAGACAAATTATTTAGACGATATTGATTTAAATGCATTAGAAGAATTAAAAAATACTGATTTAACTTATGATAAACATGAGTATTCAAATATAGAGATGTCTAATCTATTAAATATTGATATAAAAGAAATAAATAAAATTTATAATTTAATATATAGTTTAGGTAATACTGATGAGTGGGTAATTACTAACTTAGAATTTGTAGAATTAATTTTAAATAATTTCGAAGATAAGATTGATAATACTGTTACTCAAAAATTAAATCTATTATATGTAATTATGAATAGTAGTATTAATGATGAAACATTTACTTATCAAGAACTTTCAACTATTACTAGTATTGATAGTAACAGTGTAAAAAATATATATGATTTATATATTACAAGTAAAGATATTACTTTAACTCCAGTAGAATTTGTAAGTTTTATATTAGATAATCAAAATGATTCAGTTCTTTCAAATAGTATAAGTGATACTGTAAAAAATGAATTAAATTTAGTTTATACAGTTATGAATGATACTTTAAATAATAAAAAATATAATAGTGAGAGTTTATCATCATTATTAGGAATAGATATAGAAAATATGGATTTATTATATGGATTACACAATTTCATTTATGTAAATAAAGATTTTAATATATCATTAAATAATTTTATTAGCTTTATTATTAATGATGTTATTAATAATAAAGAATATTCAAGTAATTTTGATAGTGATAAAGTATTGAAATTAAATACTGTAAATAATATTATGAAAGATAGTCTAAATAATAAAAAATATGATAAAGATGAAATGTTTTCTATTATAAGTAAGTTATCAAATAATGTAGAAAAGAATACAGTAGATGTTCTTTATGTATATTATGGAAGTGTTAATAATTATAACAATAAATGGGAACTTACTTTAGAAGAGTTTATAAATTATTTAAATAATAAAATTTTATTAGATGATAAATTTAAAGATTTTATTAAAGATGATATGAAAAGTGATATAACAGAGTCTAAAACTACTATTAAAGATGCGAAAGAATTACTTATTAGTAAAAATTATTCTAGAATTGTATTAAATACAATTTTTGATAAAGAGGATAAAGAAACTTTTGATTTTATAAAAGATTTAAAAGATACATTAGGTAAAGATATAAAAGATTTTTATGTAATAGGGGATTCTCCTATGGCTTATGAAATTAGTAATACGTTTGATAATGAATTAAATTCTATAACAATTATAACTATGATAGCTATATTTATTGTGGTTGCACTTACGTTTAAATCATTAATTATACCAGTAATATTAGTACTTATAATTCAGTGTGCGGTTTATTTAACTATGGGAATATTATCTATTACTGGAGAAAATGTTTATTTTATTGCGATACTAATTGTTCAAAGTATTTTAATGGGAGCAACTATAGATTATGCAATACTATATACATCATATTATCTTGAAAATAGAAAAAAGTTTGGCATTATGGAATCTGTTAAGGAATCTTATAAAAAATCTATACGTGCTATTATAACTTCAAGTTCTATACTTATTATAGTTACTTTAATAATTGCAAGTTTTACATCAGCTATTGCATCTAAGATATGTAAGACAATTTCTGAGGGAACTATATGTTCTACAATTTTAATTTTAGTTTTATTGCCATCTATACTTGCTGTATGTGATAAATTAATAACTAAAAGGTTAAATAAAATGGGTTAATTATCTTAACCCATTTATTTCGTTAACAGATAGTCCTGTTATTCTTGAAATTAGATTTACATCTAATTTTTC
>CANROP010000046.1 GCA_947632265.1 uncultured Bacilli bacterium | reverse complement strand
TAAAGGAACCATAACATTTGAAAATGGAAAAGTAAAAAGTGTATCAGGAATGGATATGGGAGATTATGAGGTAGAAACAGATGATAATGGAAAACTACTTGTAAAAGGAGAATCAACAGGAGGAGGTTCAAGTAATCCTAGTGGCCCAGGAGGTTCTGGTGGAGGAACAGGAAGTAGTACTGGAACACAAAGACCAACGTTATCAGAAGGATTAATCCCAGTAAAGTGGGATAATGAACAAAAGGCATGGATAGTTACGACAGCGGACGATCCAAATTGGTATAATTATGATAAACAAGAATGGGCCAATGCGGTAATATTAGGAGATGGAGTAAGTATAGATGTAGGTCAAAGTTTATTTATTCCAACAGCATCAAGTACAACTACACATGTAAAAGCAATGTTCGTATGGATACCAAGATATGAATATAAAATAGAAGGACAATATGGGAAAAATGGAACAAAAGAAACCCCAGGAGAAATAGAAGTAAATTTAATAGGATCAGAAAAGACACAAGCAACAGAAGGATATCATATACATCCAGCATTTACATTTGATGGAGAAGAATTAAGTGGAATATGGGTAGGAAAATTTGAAACAACAGGAACGGGAGAAAATCCAACAATACTACCAAACTTAAAAGCATTAGTAAATCAAAAAGTAAGTGAACAATTTGCGACAGCCCAAAAACTTGTAGTAGGGGGCTATGACACCCATATGGCAAAGAATAGTGAATGGGGTGCAGTTGCATATCTCTCACAAAGTAAATATGGCAAATATGGCAATCCAAATTATGAGGGGTCAAATAAAGAAGTATATATAAATAATTCAAGTGATAAATATACAGGCCGAAGTGGGGGAACTACAATCGCATCACAAAATCCAAATGGAACATGCGAATATGATAATATAGAAGATAGAGAAGGGGGCACAGGACAGTGTGGAGGAGGAGCCTCAACAACAGGAAATATCACAGGAATATATGACATGAGTGGAGGAGTCTGGGAATATGTAATGGGATACCTAAAAGACAATTATGGCACAGGTGGATTTTCAAGTTTAAACATGCCAGACTTCAAATATTATGATGTTTATGAAAGTCAAATTCCAGACTCCAATGATTCAGTTTTAGCATCTAGAGGATGCAATGGTGGAATATGTTATGGACATGCATTAAGCGAAACGAGTGGCTGGTATGGTGATTATGCCACTTTCGTTAGTTCATCCGCCCCATGGTTCGGACGTGGTGGCGACTTTGAACGTGGTTCCTTTGCGGGTGCCTTCGGCTTCAGCATTCTCGGAGGTGGCTACGACCAAAGATTCGGTTTTCGTATCGTTCTCGTATCTGAATAAAAAAAGATTTAGAAAATTTTTTCTAAGTCTTTTATTTACCACAACTTGCTTTAACAAATGAATCAAATAATGGTTGAGGTCTAGTTGGTCTAGATTTAAATTCAGGATGAAATTGACATGCAATAAAATGTTTGTGTTTAGGTAGTTCAATTATCTCAACTAAATCAGCTTTCTCATTAATACCAGAGAATACCATACCTTTTTTTTCTAATAGTTCTTTATATTTATTATTAAACTCATATCTATGTCTATGACGTTCTAATATTTTATCTTCTTTGTAATCATTATATGCTAGAGTATTTTTCTTTAAAGTACATTCATAATTACCAAGTCTTAAAGTACCACCCATATTTACAATTGATTTTTGATCAGCCATTAAATCAATAATTGGATTTTTACAAGTAGGACTAAATTCAGTAGAAGATGCATCTTCTATTTTACACACATTTCTTGCAAACTCTATAACTGCTAATTGCATCCCCAAACAAATCCCTAAGAATGGTATATTATTTTCTCTTGCATATGTTATTGCTTTTATTTTACCTTCAATACCACGACTTCCAAATCCACCAGGAACTAATATTCCTTTAGAATTTTTAAATACTTCTTTTAAATTTGCTTTAGAATCTTCTAAGTCTTCAGAATCTACCCAATTAATATTTACTTTAACATTATATTTATATCCAGCATGTTTTAATGATTCACTAACTGATATATATGCATCATGTAACTCTACGTATTTTCCAACTAAAGCAATTTCAACTTCATCATTTAAATTATTTACTGTATTAATTAAATCTTTCCAGTATTCTATATTTGCTTTTTTAATAGGTAAATTAAATTGCTTTAGTATTATTTCATCAAATTTTTGATCATAGTAATTAATTGGAATTTCATAAATATTTTTAACATCTATGGAATCTATTATATTACTAACAGGAACAGAACAGAATAAAGATAATTTCTTCTTTATAGCTTCTCCTGTATTAAATGGGGCTCTACATACTAAAGCATCTGGTCTAATACCCATATTTCTTAAATCTCTTACACTATTTTGAGTAGGTTTAGTTTTTAATTCATTAGAGCCATATATATAAGGTATTAATGTACAATGAACAAAGAAAGTATTTTCACTACCTTTTTCATATTGAATTTGTCTTAATGCCTCAATAAAACTTTGAGATTCCAAATCTCCAACAGTACCACCAATTTCTGTAATTACAATATCAGCACCACTAGTAATACCTGCTTCATATACTTTATTTTTAATTTCATTAGTGATATGTGGTACCATTTGAACAGTCGCACCTAAATAATCTCCACGTCTTTCTTTATCAATAACAGATTTATAAATTTTACCACTAGTAATATTAGATGTAAAATTTAACTCTTCATCAATAAATCTTTCATAGTGACCTAAATCTAGATCTGTTTCACATCCATCATAAGTAACAAAAACTTCGCCATGTTGTATAGGATTCATAGTGCCTGGATCTACATTTATATATGGATCAAACTTTTGCATAAAAACTTTATACCCACGTGATTTTAATAAAAGTGCTATAGAAGATGCTGTAATACCTTTTCCAAGTCCAGATACAACGCCTCCTGTAACAAAAACATATTTAGTCATAAACACACCTCCAAAAAAAATCCTAGAGAACTTATCCTCTAGGCTCTCTTTAATTGTAGCACTTTTAAAAATCTATGTAAATAGTTTTTGAATATTTATGAATAATCGCATATATTTTAATTGGGAGGGTGTTTTATGAATAGAATATGGAAAAATTATAAATTTCCATTAATACTATTATTTTCTATAATACTTGGATGTATAATAGGGATAATATTTCAAGAAGATGCTACTATATTAAAACCATTTGGTACAGTATTTGTAAATTTACTTTATACTATAGTAGTTCCACTTGTATTTTTTACAATATCTAGTAGTATTTCAAGTATTAAGAGTTTTAAAAAACTAGGTAAAATATTTAGAGTTATGTTTATAGTATTTATAATAACAAGTTTAGTATCAGCACTATTTATGCTTGTTAGTGTTAAAGTAATAGATCCAGTTGGTAATGCATCAATTACTTTAAGTGAAGGTAGTAAAGAATCTATAGATATAGGTAGTAAAATAGTTGATATGTTAACTGTTTCAGATTTTAATAATTTACTTTCTAAATCTAATATGTTACCACTTATAATATTTACAATTATATTTGGATTTGGAGTTGGAATGTTAAAAGATGAATCAAAGAAAATATCTAGCGCACTTGGTAGTATATCTAAAGTTATGATGAATGTAATTAATATAGTTATGTATTATGCTCCTATAGGTCTTTGTGCATACTTTGCAGCTTTAGTAGGGGAGTATGGTAAAGAAATTATAGGAAGTTACGCTAAAAGTATGATATTTTACTATATAATTTGTGTATTATACTTTGTCATATTTTATGCTATTTATAGTTATATAGCCCATGGTAAAAAAGGAGTAAAAAAGTTTTATAAAAATATATTTACTCCTACAGTAACTTCTCTTGGTACTTGTTCATCACTTGCAAGTCTTCCAGCAAATTTAAAATGTGCGAGTGAGATGGGAATAGATAGTGATATTGCAAACACTACACTACCAATAGGTGCGACTATGCATATGGAAGGCTCTAGTATGGCATCAATTTTAAAAATTGCATTCTTATTTAGTATATTTGGTAAGAGTTTTAGTGGATTAGATACTTATTTAATAGCTATATTGATTTCTGTATTATCAGGAGTTGTTATGTCTGGAATACCAGGTGGTGGATTAATTGGAGAAATGCTCATTGTATCGCTTTATGGATTTCCACTTGAAGCATTCCCTATAATAGCTACAATCGGATGGATTGTAGATCCACCTGCAACATGTCTTAATGTAGTAGGGGATATTAGTAGTACAATGTTAATAGATAGATATGTAGAGTAATATTAAAATACCCGCGATTATCGCTGGTATTTTTTAACTTTTTATTTTAAATTTTCAAATCTTCTTATATTAACAACAACATTTTTATAGAATTTATTTTATAATTATTTACCACAATAATTTTTGTACTTTTTACCAGACCCACAAGGACATAGATCATTTCGCCTACAATTTTTTTAAAATATATTGAATTTTATTCAAAAAATTGTTATACTTTATTTGTGATTAAAAATAATTTAATCATTAATAGAAGGAGAGTAATCATGGAATTAAGAGGAAGTAAAACAGAACAAAATTTAATGGCTGCTTTTGCAGGAGAAAGTCAAGCTAGAAATAAATATACTTATTTTGCTAGTAAAGCTAGAAAAGATGGGTATGAACAATATGCAGCTATATTTGAAGAAACTGCAAATAATGAAAAAGAACATGCTAAAATATGGTTTAAATTATTAGAAGGTGGAGAGATCAAACCAACTTTAGATAATTTAAAAGCAGCAGCTGATGGAGAAAACTATGAATGGACTGATATGTATAAAGGGTTTGCTGAAACTGCAAGAGAAGAAGGATTTGATCATATCGCTTTCTTATTTGAAGGGGTTGCTAAAATAGAGAAAGAACATGAAGAAAGATTTAAAAAACTTATTTCAAATATTGAAGATAAAGCAGTATTCTCAAATGAAGGGGATGCTATTTGGATTTGTCGTAACTGTGGACATATAGTTATTGGTGCGAATGCTCCAGCTGTATGCCCAATATGTAGTCATCCACAAAGCTATTTTGAAAGAAAAGCAAATAATTATTAGGATAAAGTATGTCTATGCAAGAAAAAGTAATGTCTATACAAGAACAATATAGCGAATTAAAAAAATATAGAAAGCCACAACCTCTAGACGTAATCAATGATAAAAAAAGAAAAGCGTGGGAGTATTTTAGAAATTTAGTACTAGTAAATAATTTAGAACAAAATTTAAGTAAAAGTTTTAGTTTATATTATGCTCCTGTGAGACAAATTCACCGCTCAAATATGGCTTGTTGGCAATCTCAAGATGGTTTATCAAAGGAAATATACATAGATGAGACTTTTGCTTTAAATAATCCATTAATCACAAAAATTCAAACAACTCACGAAGTACTACATGGATTAAGTCAGATGAAAAATGGAAATCAATTCTTTTTTGGTCATCGATATAAAGGTAATGGTCAAAGTGTATATAGTGGAATTGATGAAGCTACTACTCAATTGTTTGCAGAGGATATAGAAAAACAAAGATTAAGTGAAAAAGAAGATTATTTATATTTTGTTAAAAATATAATGCGAGTTATGAAAGTTATTTTTGGTTCTGACAAATTAGCAAACCAATATCTTAATAACAATAATCAATTTGAACAAGATTTTAACAAACTTACTGGAGGAAAATTTGATGCATTTGTAAGTATGATAAACGAGGTTTATCTATTAAGTAAGACCAAACGTTATGAAACTCTTAGTGCTGAAGATATGAAATTATTAGAAGATAGAAAAGAACAAATTTTAAATTTTACTAAAGGTCTTATTAGAAATATTTCACAAAACAATCAAGAACTTTTACAACAACTTTCATTAGAATTAGATAAAGATTTCTTTAGTAAACTTAGTATTAAATCAAATGAAATTGAATATGTATATTATCTTCACGGAACAGCAGATCAAAGCCCAGAAACCTTAGAAGATATTTTCAACAATGGTCTAATTTTGGAACGTGATGTAGAACTTCATTTACATTCAACATTAGCACCCATTAGCGAAGAAGATATTCAAGCACTTGGATTAGAAAATATAATGAATTCATATTCTCAATCGGAAGATTTTAATTCAGTATTTTTAATTAAAATACCAAAGGAATATTTATCATGTAAATCCCACAGAGATGGAAGTATTGATATGCCGATGCCTTTATGGAAAAATATTGGAAATGGTAATAGTGTGTTAACCCCACATTTAATTCAGGGAGTATATAATAAGCATATTAATAAAGGTATAACGAACCCAAATTATTGTCCTTTATATAATCCAAATGGTATGGCATATTCGTGGGAACAATTTAATGTTTTTGCATCATATAATAGAACTGATTTAATGAATGAATATAAACAAAGACAGTTTACTTCTTTCCAACAACAGTATGCTATTGATAATACTAGGAAAACCTTTGAACAAACAATTAAATATTATCAAAACAAATTTGGTAAGTTACCTCAACCACAATTATTTGATAGTAGCGAATATAAAATATTGTTAGATCAATATTTAAATCAGAATAATAATTTTAAAAGATAAAAAATAAAATCTTGCGTTTTTAGACCAATGATAAAGTTAGGCTCCTAACTTTTTTTGTTCTAAAAAAATAATTATTGAATATTTTGTACTGAAAAGGGTTTGACATTTATTTATTTAATGATATAATAATAAATAGAAAGTAGGGAAAATAAATATGTTAAAAAATAATTTAAATAAAATAATTGGGGCGGTTTCTTCTGTACTAATAATTATATCTGTTTTTATACCTTATATACAAACTAGTGAATATTCTGATAGTATTTGGTCTGAGTATGTTACAAGTGCGATACAAATACCAATTTTATTAATTGCTTTTGGTGCTTTTTCACTTGTTTTATTCTTAATAAATAAGAAAATTGAACTTGCATACATAAGTACTGGTGGAGTTTTATTTTTCTTAGTTATGAGAACTGTACAATTCGTTCAAGAAAATGCTTTTATTAATGTATCAGTAGGATATTATTTATTATGTATTGGTGCACTTTTTACAACTATTATGGCATTTATGATAAATAGATCATCAAATAAAAATACAAGTGAAGTTGAGTATTATGATGAAGATGAATTTAAATATTCTAATGATAGAAAAATACCTCAATATCAAACTAATGAATCTATATCAGAATTACCAAAACAAGATTTAAATAGTTTAGTTAGTGAAATACCAGAACCTACATTAAATACACCTACGATAGTTGAAGAACAAAATATAGATAATTCTATGCCAACTCAAAATCAAGAAATTATTTTTGAACAAGAACAACCTGTACAACCAATACCTGTTTTAGAACAAACACCAGTTATGGAAGCTCCTGTACAACCAATAAGTGAACAGTCTCAAGTAGAAAACATGATGCCTGTTAATAATGTTGAACCATTAAATCAAACATATATGAATAATGTTCCTTTCCCAGAGGTTGCTACAGTAAATGAACAAAGTATGAATACTACATCTCCTAATTTTCCAACAGAAAATAGAAGTGAAGATGCAACAACACAAACTGATATATTTAATCAGCCAATAGATAAATTTTAGACTCAAGTATTTGAGTCTTTATTTGATAAAACTACTTGAAAATATAATATAATTATAGTATAATCTATATGTTTTGAAAGGGTGTTAATTTATGATAGAAAGATTAGAAAACATAGAAAAAAGATATAATGAAATAACAACTGAATTAACTAATCCAGAAGTATTTGGAGATATAAAGAAAACTACATCACTTAGTAAAGAACAATCATCACTAAAAGAAGCATATGAAGCATATCAGGAATATAAAAAAGTACTTGCTAATATTAAAGATGCAAAAGAACTTATGAAAGATCCTGAAATGAGTGAATTTGCTAAAGAAGAACTTAATTTAAATGAAGAAAAAAGAAAACAAATGGAAAGTGAATTTGAGATATTACTTTTACCTAAAGACCCTAACGATGGAAAAGATGTCATAGTAGAAATTAGGGGTGCTGCAGGTGGAGATGAAGCAAATATATTTGCAGGAGACTTATATAGAATGTATAGTTACTATGCAGAAAAAGAAGGATGGAAAGTTGAAGAATTATCTGCTATAGAAGGTGAAGCTGGTGGTTATTCTCAAGTTGAATTTAAAATTAAAGGAGATAATGTTTATTCAAAATTAAAATACGAAAGTGGTTCTCATAGAGTTCAAAGAGTTCCAGAAACCGAATCTCAAGGAAGAATACAGACATCAACCGCAACCGTTCTTGTAATGCCTGAAGCAGACGATATAGATATAGAAATAAAAGAAAGTGATCTTAGAATTGATACATATTGTGCATCAGGACATGGTGGACAGGGTGTAAATACAACTCCATCTGCTGTAAGAATTACTCACTTGCCTACTAATACAGTAGTAACTTGCCAAAATCAAAGAAGCCAAATACAAAATAAAGCAGAAGCTCTTGAAGTATTAAAGTCTAGACTTTATCAGATGGAACTTGAACGTCAAGAACAAGAGTTAGGTAGTGAAAGAAGAAATAAAATAGGTACAGGAGATAGATCTGAAAAAATTCGTACTTATAACTACCCACAAAATAGAGTTACAGATCATAGAATAGGTTTTTCAACTATGCAACTTGAAAGAGTTATGGATGGAGATCTAGATGATATAATAAACGCACTTATTACAGAGGATCAAGCTAGAAAACTAAGAGGAGAATAATTCTCTTTTTAATTAGGAAGATATATGAATGATATAGAATACTTAAAAAAATATTACAAAGGTAATATAAATGATGCGATTAAAAGGCTTGAAAATGGTGAGCCAGTACAATATATAGTTGGTGATGTAGATTTTTATGGCAATATAATAAAAGTAGATAAAAGAGTATTAATACCTAGATTTGAAACAGAAGGATTAGTAGAGCTTGCTATTAATACTTTACCTAATACTAATATAGATATCATAGATTTAGGTACAGGTAGTGGATGTATCGCAATTACTTTAAAGAAAAAATTACCTAATATAAATATAGATGCTGTTGATATAAGTGAAAGTGCCCTAGATTTAGCTTTAGAAAATGCTAAAATTAATAATACTGATATAAACTTTATACATGGTAATATGTTAGATAATATAAATAAAAAATATGATTGTATAATAAGTAATCCTCCTTATATAAGTTATAATGAAGAGGTTATGGATATAGTTAAAAATAATGAACCTAGTATCGCTTTATATGCTAGTGATGATGGATTATACTATTATGAGAAAATACTTAAAAGTGCTAAAAATAATCTAAAAGAAAATTATTATATATTTTTTGAAATAGGATACAATCAAGGAGAAAAAATAAAAAATATTGCTTTAAAATATTTAGATTGTAGTGTTGAAGTAAAAAAAGATTTACAAGGATTTGATAGATATATAATTATTAAGAGTAAAAATATGGTATAATTATTCTTGAAGGGAGTTTTAGTTATGGCAAAGAAAAGAACAAGAAAAGATATAAATACGGGAGATCTTGATATAGATGAAATTGAAAAAGTTATAAAATCTGAAATTAGAGAAGATTTATATGATGAAATAACTAATAAAATAAATACTGAATCTAAAAAATCATTAGATAAATTAGAAAAAAGAATAATTAAATATAAAAACTTTTCTATATTTAAAAGAGATTTATTAATACTAATATTCTTAATAATAATTTTAATTGAAACTTATGTAATAATAGTTAATAATTATTCTATTAAAAAAATTAATGATATAGATAAAAATGTTTCTGAAGTAAATAAAGATATAATAGATGATAATAATAATCATGAAGAAGTTAAGGATAAAGAATGGTATATAAATAATTATAGTTACTTAATGAGTAATATTAAAACTAATTTAAAAGATAATAAATACTACTTATATACTAATGATTACACTATAGATACTATAGATAATTCTGTTAAATTAAATATGGCATATCAATTATTAGATAAAGATAAAATAAATAATGCTGATGGAATAATTAAAGTAAGTTCATCTGATTTAAAAGATGCTTATAAAAAAATATTTGGTTCTTTAAATAGTTTTAGTAATAGTAATTTTTCTAATAATTGTATAAATTTTATTTATAATGAATCACTAGATACATATATAGCTATAGATATAAATTGTGAATATGATAATAATACTATTTTAGAACAAATAGAAAATATTTATGAAGAAAATAATAATATTGTAATAGAAACTTTAGTTGGTGTTTTAAATGAAGATTTAAAAACTCTAAATACTTTAGATGGAAATAATGTAATAAATAATTATAATAATGAAGATTTAAGTGAATATATAGATAAATTAAATAAAAGAATTTATATATTTGAAAATATAGAAAATAATTATTATTTAAAAGAAATTAAAGGAAATTAAAGTTATAGATAAAAATATAACTTTTTAATTTTGTAAAATAATTCTAAAAAAAATTGTAAAATAATTCTAAAAAAAATATTGAAAAAATATTAAAAACATGGTAATATTAAGAAGTAATAGGAAACATAAAAAAGTTATGTAACTATTAAAAGAGAAAGGAAAGAGGTAAAAGTTATGAATAGAACAAATGTTCGTACGGGGGGGGGGTCATTTAGAATTAAATAATGGCTTTACCCTAATAGAGCTACTCGCAGTTATAGTTATACTAGCGATAATAGC
>CANROP010000045.1 GCA_947632265.1 uncultured Bacilli bacterium | reverse complement strand
ATTGTTTGCCTAGTTTTTTCGTACATAAAAAATAACAGAAAATTTATCTTATCTGTTATTTATGGCTGAGTAGTAACTTATTTTTCAATATTTTTCAGTAAATTTATTATAGTTTACTGACTTTTCGTTAGAAATTTGGTACAATGTAGATGGTGATTTTATGGAACAATTAACGCGTAGTGAACTTAGAAAAAATATAATGACTATCTTATATCAAATAAACTTATATGATTTAAATAAAATAGAATATTATATATATGATGTAATAAAAAAAGTTAATCCAATCGATAATGAATTTGTAAAAGATATCGTATATGGTGTTATAAATAAAAAAGATGAGTTAGATAGTATTGCTAATAAATATTTAAATAAATGGACAATTGATAGACTTGGAAATACTGACCAATCAATACTTAGAATGGGAATATATGAATTAATATATACGGATACACCAGAAGTTGTAGTTATAAATGAAGCAATTGAACTTTCTAAAGCATATAGTGATGATAGTGTTAAAAATATGATTAATGGTGTTTTAGATAAAGTATATCATAGTAAGGTAGATAATCATGAATAGTAAATATTTAACAGTAACTGCAATTACTAGATATTTAAAGGCTAAATTTGATAGTGATGAAAATTTAAGAGAAGTGTTTTTAAAAGGAGAAATATCAAATATAAAATATCATACAACAGGACATATTTATTTTTCTATAAAAGATGAAAATAGTAAAATAAATGCAATAATGTTTTCTAGTAGTGCGAAAAAATTATTATTTAGACCAGTTGATGGATCTAAAGTACTTGTAACAGGTAGAATTGCAATATACGAGGCTACGGGTGGATATCAAATATATGTTGATGAGATGATTGAAGATGGAGTCGGTAATCTTTATATAGCCTTCGAAAAATTAAAACAAGATTTAGCTCGTGAAGGATTATTTGATCAAAAATATAAGAAGCAGATTCCAAAAATTCCAGAAAGAGTAGGGGTTGTTACAGCAAAAACTGGTGCAGCTATTAAAGATATAATTTCTACCATAAAAAGAAGATATCCTATATGTGAGGTAATACTATTTCCATCACTTGTCCAAGGAGAATCTGCTAAAGAAGATATAGTAAGAAATATTCGTCTCGCACAAAATTATGATTTAGATGTATTAATTGTAGGTCGTGGTGGTGGATCGATTGAAGATTTATGGCCATTTAATGAAGAAATCGTTGCACGTGCTATATTTGATTGTAAAATTCCAGTAATAAGTGCGGTAGGTCATGAGATAGATTTTACAATCGCTGATTATGTTGCTGACCTAAGGGCACCCACACCAACCGGTGCAGCAGAGATGGCTGTTCCTAATATAAGTGATTTAATAAATTATATAAATAATTTAAAAATAAGATTAAATGAATCTATGAATAAAAAAATAAATTATCAAAAGTTATATTTAGATTCAATTAAAAATTCTTATGCATTAAAAAATCCACTTATAATGTATGAAAATAAAAAGCAAAAATTAGATATATTAATAGATAATTTAAGTAAAGTATTAGTAAAAAAATATGATAAAGCTAAACATAACTTTGAAATTATTAAAAACAGTTATGTATTAACTAATCCCGATATAATTTATAAGGATAAACAAATTAAATTAAATAATTTAATAGAAAAATTAGAATTAGTTAATCCACTTGCTGTGTTAAGACGAGGGTATTCACTTACAATATTAGATGACAAAGTTATAAATAGTATAGATAAAATTAAAGTTGGATCTAAATTAACTGTAAAATTACATAATGGCGAATTTGATGCAACTGTAAACAAAGTAAAGGAGAATAAAAATGACTAAAGAAAAAGAAAAAACATTTGAAGAAAAATTAAAAGAATTAGAAACTATAGTTAATGAACTTGAATCTGGAGATATAGATTTAGATTCATCTATAGAAAAATATACTAATGCGATGAAGTTAGTTAAAGAATGTGATGAAAAACTTAAAAATGTAGAAGAAAAAGTTAGTAAAATTGTAACTGATAATGGTACTTTAGAAGATTTTAATGTAGAGTAAATATTGAATAGGGGGATTTTATGACAAATAAGGAAATAGATAAACTACTTACTATGCTAGATAGCAAAACACTTAATGAAGTAAAAGAATTTCTTTTAAAACAAAAAGTTAAAAACATTAATGATTTAAGACAAAGGACATTTGAAAATTATATGTGTAATACAAGAAAAAATTTTCATTGGGGTAATCCTAATGGAACAGTTATTTTTGAAGATACTAATGATATTACCTTTTCAAATGGAATAAGTCTTTATATTCTAAATAAAGGTTTAGTTGATATAAAATCATCTAGAATTATTAATCATATGAATAATACAGCAATTAAGCCAAAACATAGAATTAATAAAATTGATGAAACAAAAAAATTAGAATTACTAGAAATATTAGAAAACTTTAAGATAGATTTAAGACAACTTCAATATACTCAATCAGTTAATAATGTAATAACAAGACTAACTTCATATATATATTATCCAAAAGAGATTGATTTTGATTTTAAAACTGAAGAATTAAATACTGCAGATATATTACTCGATAAACCAGAATTAAGAATGAGTACTGAACATCCATTATTATATGGAGAAAATGATAATGGAAAAGTATATATCTTAGGACATATAAAACATGAACAATAATTAATACCTTTTTGGCAAAAATTTTCCTTAATGAAAAAATAAAATACAGTTAGACATTATATTTTATGGCCTAACTGTATTTTTATATGCCGACATATATTTTCCAATATGAAATAAACTATTGAAAACAACAACTCTCTATTATATAATAAATTTGAAAATAAAAAGGAGTTGTTGAATCATGAATCTAACAAATTTATTAGATTACAGTAATAGTATATATAATTTTAATGGAGAAATCAATAGTGTTGAGAGAAAAAATACAAATGCGATTACAAAACCGTCAACAGCTTTAAAAATGTTGATATGTGGTATTTTCACAAAAGCAGGCAGTATTAATATGATTGAAAAAGGTGTTTTTGACTCGAATAATAATAGATTTAAAAACATTTTTTCAAGAAAAGAGTTTATTCCAAAAACACATGCTCTAAGAGATTGTATAGATGATATTAAATATACGGATATTAAAAATATTCATAATAATATATTAACAAAATTAATTGAAAATAAGTTTTTCACTAATCATAATTATAGAGGCTTAAATGTAACGTTAGTAGATGGTCTTGAAGCATTTGAAACACATAAAGATATTGAAGGACTACATAAAAGAGAACATAAAGATGGAACAGATGGATACTATTATAAAGCATTAGGTATAATGTATTTAACTTTCCATTTATGATACAAAAACATGCAACTACATAGGGTTTAAATATTATTTTAAACTCTTTTGTTTTATATAGAATAAAATGGATAATAGATGTATGTAAATTTTTATTTGACTTACCGCAAGTTAAAGAAATATTGAAAGAGCGATACAATTTTATAAAATATATAATATGATGAAATTGTGACACTACTGGTGACACAATTATCACGGATTAACCATTCACTTATTTTAAACAGTACAAAATCAGGTGTCTTTACAAAAGTTATTTTGTAAAAAAATCCAAGTTTTTCTTGGTATTTTTTGTGATTAGGTTGCGGACATAGTCTGCCGTATGGTATAATATATACATACAAAAACTTGAGAAAAGGAGGTATTTAAATGGATGAAATAACTTATGATAAAGTAGAAGATGAAAAAAGTCCCGAGGTAAAACAATTATATTGGAACATTGCATTTGGTCTTCAAGAAGTTGATGGATTAAAACCTTCTAAATATATGGTTGAATTATCTGAAGAACATATAAAAGGCGAAAAAACATATAAGCAAGTTCAAGATGAAATAACTTCTTACTATAAGAAGAATGAAGATAATCATAATGACGATGATGAAGAAGAAGCAGATGAAGTAGCAACAGCTATATATGAAATTTTGAATAATAAATCCTTTAGATTTGATTATTTAACTTTAAAAAATTATCATCAGAAATTATTTTGCAATTTGAATAAAAAAAAATATAATCCAGGTGTATTTAGATTATATAACATGACTAAAGATGAACCTATTTTAAATTATGATACTGTTAATTATCAATCTTATGATATGATAGAAGAAACTTTAAAATATGATTTTCAAGAGGAAAAAGAACAAAATTATATTGATTTTAATGAAAAACAACTAATAGATAGAATTTGTGAATTTACATCTAGAATATGGCAAGTACATCCTTTTCAAGAGGGAAATACTAGAACAACAGCAATTTTTATTCAAAAATATTTAATTAGTATGGGGTTTAAAGTTAATAATGAATTATTTAAAGATAATTCAGAATATTTTAGAAATGCTTTAGTAAGAGCAAATTATACAAACTATAGTAAAGGTGTAAAAGTTGATAAAAAATATTTAATAATGTTCTTCGAGAATCTATTATTAGGTAAAAACAATGAATTAAACAATGATGATTTAAAAATATAAAGAATAGAAATAAGTTTTCTATTTTTTATGATTAATAAGCAATTAATTAATTTAAATATATTTTATTATTACTGAAATAATGTTACAATATTAATTAGTAAAAATAGGAGGAGTAAGGTAAAAAATAATGTAAAAAAATATGCTTGTAGTAAAGAAAAAATATTATTTAAATTGTGAAAACAAAAAAATTTCCACTTATAACTTTTAATGATAAAATATTGGCAAATTGTGATTGTTGCGGATAGTTTAAATTTTTATATATTTAGGTGATATGTTATGTATATAAAAAAAATTAATCTATACAGTTTAACATATGGAGAAATTGATAAAAAAGTAATACGTGTAAAAATGCTAATTTTTAATAGTGAGAATAAAATATTATTATGTAATGTTGAAAGAAAATATACTTTTATAGGCGGTCATGTTGAAGAGAATGAAACATTAACAATGGTTTTGATTAGAGAATTTATTAAACATAAGGTTGATAATTTTGATATTTCAAACATTAATAATTTAAATGATAAATTATTAATGTTACTAAATTTTGAAGAGTATTTACTTAGAAAACTTTTTTAGAAAACAAAGATTTGTTTGATCATATAACAGCACAAAAGTATTATGATACCTTATTTCAATTTTTAAATGATAATAATATAAATTATAGGATATTGGATAAAGAATTGTATGTTAATATTAATAATGAAGAATATAAATTTGATTATAAAGTAAAAAAGAAGGTGATATATTGAAAATTTTATTTATTTCAGATATACATGGTATATCAACCAATTTAAATATAATAGAAAAAAAAATTAAGGATGAAAAAATTGATAAATTAGTATGTTTGGGTGATTTGTATTATGCTGGACCATCTTATGATAATAAATATAAAATTAGTAGTAATGAAGTTTTAAAATTTTTAACTAAACATCAAGATAAATTAATATGTATGATGGGAAATTGTGATAGTTCTGTAGATATAAAGGCTAGTGATTTTCCAATTTGTAGTGGGATTTCCTTGATTAACATTGATGGATTAGATATATATATTACACATGGAAACGAATATAATTTTGAAAAGAACAGAAAATTTAATCGCAAAGGAATATTAGTTTATGGACATGAGCATATTCCATATATAAAAAAAGATAAGTATATGACTTATATAAATGTAGGTTCTATTTCTTTGCCTAGAAATAATTATGAACCTACGTATGCTATTTATGAAGATAAAACAATAACAATATATGATATCAATGATAATATTATTGATAATATTAATTTATAGGCGGTTAGTCAGAAAAAAATTATTTTCATGACTATGTATGCTTTGAATAAAGTTAGAGGAATGTGAAGTTATAATGAAAAAAAATAATAATGGAATATATATAATAGGGAGTAGTTTAAAATTTGATAATAGTAAATATCCAAACGATAGATATGATAGAGAATTATATATTCCCAAAGGATATATATTACAAACTGGAGAAATGTTAACTAGAGAATATGCTCACCTTCATGAAGATATGGTAAAAAATTTTTAAACTTGCAATATATAATCAATATGGTAATGATATTCCAAACAAATTTACATTAATAAAAAGAAACTTTATTTCTTTTTGCTTGAATGGTATAGATATATTTACAGTACTTATAACTGGTAAAACTGTTGCTGATTATATATATATAAAACAAAAGTAGAATATAAGAAGTAAATGTATTATGTAAAAATTGTTGTAATTAGACGTTTAAAATAATAAGGATAATTTATCAGTATATAGAAAGCAAAAAAGTTAATATAAATGAAGTTATTTTCATATATGCTGAATTTGAAATTAAATATAATAAAGATTTACAACCTATAGAAAATCGATGCGGAGGAATTTTTTATGAATAGTGAAAAAATTGGAAAGTTTATTGCAACCTTAAGAAAGGAAAGAAATATGACCCAAGAAGAATTAGCTCATAAACTTCTTGTTGATAGAACGATGGTATCTAAATGGGAAAGAGGAGTATATATTCCAAATGCAGAATTTTTATTAAAACTACAAGAAATTTTTGATGTAAGCATTAATGAAATCTTATATGGTGAGAGAAAAAATTTAGATAATAATGATGAAATAGATACTATTTCCATTAACATAATGAATAATTTTAAAAAGAAAGTAAGGAAGATTTTAATTTGTTCGTTTGTGAGTGCTTTATTATTCTTACTTTTATTTCTTTGCTATTATTTTATAGTCAATTATAATTCTATAAGGGTGTATAAAGTTTATGGAGATAGTGAAAAATTTTATGTTAATGATGGAATTATGATATTATCAAAAGAAAAAAGTTATATTAAAATTGGTAGAATTTTAAAACATTCAGATAATAAAATAAAAGATACAAGATTATATTTTATAAAAGATAATGAAGAACATAATATTTTTATTGGTGGTGAAGATGATACTGAATTATTATTAGTAAATGAGTTTGATTATGATGAATTGTTTAAATATGAGGATGTTAAATATATATTAAAAGGATTATTTTTAGAAATAACAACAAATACAGATGATAAATATACTATTAATTTAATTATTAAAAAAGATTTTTCAAATAACAATCTTATAACTGATAAGATTAAACCAATAGGTGAAGGAGAAAATATTTACAATAAAAATTTAGTACCAGATTATATAAAAGAAAATTATATATATGATAAAGATAAAGAGGAATATTATCATAAGACTACTAGTGGGGGATATGATATTACAGAAACATATTTTTTTAATCCTAACGTTTTCGTTGTTATTAAATACAGCAATAAATTAGAACAAAGATTTGAATATTCAGATGATGATCAATTCTTAAATTTTTATGTATTTGAAAAAGATAATTTGATAAGTAATTTTAGTTACGATTTAGGTGAAAAGAAATGTATTTCTTTAGAATGCGATAGTTCTATAATAGAAGAATTTAATAATAATTACTTTAATAAAATTTTTAATTAAATCTAAGGGTAAAAAATACACATATTGTTTACACAGTAGATGTGAAATTTTTGCCCTTTATTTTTTACAGGAATTATATTATAATTTGATTGAAAGGAGATAATATGAAAAATATCACAAAAATTATTCCTATAATATGTTTTTTGGTTGTAAGTATATTATCTATATTTTTCTTTGATACTAAGCAGTCAAGAACCTTTTTTGAATTTGAAAATATGAAAAAAGATACTATAGATATTAGTTATAGCGAAGATATTAAAGTTAATAATGATTTGATAAGAGATGTTTTGAAATTAGCTAAAGAACATAATTTGTTGGTAGAAAAGATAAATACTTCTGCAGGAACTTCAGGTGAGAAAAACATATATTTGTCTTTTGATACCTCAGAGGATTTAATGAATTTTCTTTATAAAAAATTTAAAATAAAGAAATTGAATAATAAAATAGATAATAATACAGATTATTTTATTTCTACGTATGAGCATAAATCTGACAATCAAATTGGTTTAATTCCAGATTTATTAAACAATAATAAATATAACTATTATACATTTGAAAGATTATTCAAAGATAATGAAAATTTATATGGCCCATACATTATTTACTATAAAAATTATTCTGATTATTCTTATTTTGTAGAGGATGCAGGAAAACTATTAGGCCAATGTATGAGATCTGCATATGGATTTAGTTTTAACAATTCAGAAAGTTTTTTTATGGTACTTATATTAGGTAGCATTATAATCCTTATGTTATTTTATTTTATATTTCAAGTATATGAAGCATACTACAAGTCAAAAAAAATCGGTTGCATGAAATTGTTAGGTTTTAGCAAAGAAAAAATTGCTAAAAATATGATGAAAAAGCGACTAAAAGCATATTTTATAATTACTTTAGCAATATTATTATCAACAATGTTTATAAAAAATGTTAATTTAACAGTTTTAATAGGAGTATTAACTATAAATCTTTTATTAATATTATTGACGTTTTTAATTAATTATTTATGTATTAGAATTATTTTACATGGTTATCAAATTTCAAATATAATAAAAAAACAAAATATAGCAATTAAAATAAGTAAAGTAAATAACAAACTAAAAATAGCAGTAATGATTTTATTGTTAATATCAATCTCGATATTATTTAATAGTATTTCTTCATTACAGTCTAGTATAAGAATTTACAATAGTAATAAAGATTTATTTGATTATGGAGTAATTGAAACTTTTAATGGATCATCCGAAAATATTTATCAATATGAAAAGCATTCTAATTTTTATCAATATATAGTGGATGATAAAAGATTAAATACATTTTATGCTGAATTTTCTTCTAGAGAAAGAGAACCAGCTAATGATATGGAAAAAGAATTATTTTCAAAATGGGAGGAAGAAGGTTCATTTTTCGTTTATAACTCTGTAGACAGAAATTATTTAAAACTAGAAAATATTAAAGTATATGATGAAAGTGGCAATATTGTTGATATCGATAATATTGATGGTATTTTCTTTATATTTCCAAAAAGTAAAAAGGACAAAATAGAAAAATTTGAATCTTATTATAAAAGTTATAGTAAAGGCGATTATGAAAAGTACAATATTAATACGGAATTTAAATACTATTTGTATGATGATCAAAAGTTAAATACTTATTCAATAGATCCAGATCTTAAATATATAGATAGTACAATTTTAAGAGTTATAGATAAAAGTTTAAGAATTTCTTATATGGAATCACCTGTAGGAATAGATACTTTTGGTACCTCATTAGATACAGGATTAAAAATTCAAATAGGTGAAAATAGAAGTGAAACATATAAAGCACTTGAAGAAAATATAATAGCAGCGGGATTAGATGATTGTATAGATACTGATAATTTTGTTGCCTATGCAGATTATTTTAGCCGTGAAATACAAATATATCAAACTGTATTTGTTGTTTCTATAGTTGTAATTTTAGTTGTGCTTTTAGTGTATACAATAGTATCGTTACAAACAATTTCATTATATGTAAAAACTTATAGTCGTCAAGTTACAGTTAAATATTTATTAGGATTTGAAAAAAACGATATATTTTCTAAAGTAATAAAAAATAATATAAAACATAATTTAATAGCTTTTGTATTAACTGCTTTTGTATTATATATAATAGGTTTACTAAATATTTTTATATACTTATTATCTGTAGCTGCATTTTCAATAATAGACTTTATTGTATTATACTTTGTTATTAAGTTTTATAATTTATCTAAAGTATATATACAATTGAAGGGAGGAAACAATGATTAAAATAATAGATTTAAAAAAACAATTTAAAGATAAAATAATATTTGAAAATTTTAATTATGAAATAAAAGATGAATCAATGACTGCAATAGTTGGAGAAAGTGGTAGCGGGAAAACAACTCTACTTAATATAATAGGATTACTTGATTTAGATTATGAAGGTAAAGTTTTATATGATGGTGTAGAGATATCAAAATTAAAAGAAAAAAATATAACAAAATATATAAGAGATAATATAAATTACTTGTTTCAAAATTATGCATTAATAGATGATGATAGTGTAGAAGATAATTTATTATTAGCTTTAGAATATGAAAAAATAAAAAAAGAAGAAAAAATAAATAGAATAAATGAATCATTAAAAGATGTAGGATTAACTAATTATAATAAAAAGAAAATATATACATTAAGTGGAGGAGAACAACAAAGAGTAGCTTTAGCTAGGATTATGTTGAAGAAAGGAAATATAATACTTGCAGATGAACCAACAGGAAACTTAGATAGTGAAAATAGTAAAAAAGTTATGGATATATTAAAAAAGTTACAGAGTAAAGGTAAAACAATTATAATAGTTACACATAATCTAGATATTGCACGAAATTGCGATGAAATAATAAAATTAAAATAAATATAAATAACAGTTTTTAATAGAGCGAGAAATATGAATAAAATAGTAAAAGAATTTTTATCTTTTTCAATCCTAACGTTTTCGTTGTTATTAAATACAGCAATAAATTAGAACAAAGATTTGAATATTCAGATGATGATCAATTCTTAAATTTTTATGTATTTGAAAAAGATAATTTGATAAGTAATTTTAGTTACGATTTAGGTGAAAAGAAATGTATTTCTGGAAAATGTGATAATTCTATTATAGAAGAATTTAATAATGATTACTTTAATAAAATTTTTAATTGAATCTAAGAGTTAAAAAAATACACAGATTGTTTATACAATAGATGTTCAATTTTTGTCCTTTATTTTTTACAAGAATTATATTAAAATTAGATGATAGTGTGAAAAGTTTTATGGAAAACTAGTCACACCAGATAAAAAAGATATTAAAATGAAAATTTTAATATAAA
>CANROP010000044.1 GCA_947632265.1 uncultured Bacilli bacterium | reverse complement strand
AGTTAATGAAATTATTATTCTCGAAGTAAGTGAAATCGGATATATAAAAGTTTCATTTACTTTGAGAATTGAGAAATTTAAATAAATTTAAATAAATTAATTGACTAAAAATTAACTTTTAAATATAATGATAATAGAATATATATTTTAAATATTTAATGAAATAGAAAGGACTATAAATATGAATAAATTTAATAAAATTTTGGCAACAATTTTAGTAAGTGCACTTACGTTTTACCAATTTTCTCCATGTGTAATCGCACTTTCAGTTGATAAAGAGAGTACTACCTCTCATGAATTAACAGCTGAAGAAGAAACAATTATACTACCAAAAGGTAATATCGAAGTAGAAACACATTTAGTATTACCAATTAGAAATAGAGAAAATAGTGATATTAAACTTACTATTTATGACGAAAATGGAAATAAAACAAGTATAGGTGTAAAGGATATCTTAAAAGCTAAAGATGGATATTTAGATACTAATTTAAATTTAGGTGAGCAAAGTATTAGAGTAACTGCAAAGAAACGTGATCAAAAAGGTAATTTGTTATCTGGAGTAGATTATAATAACAATATGGTTTACTTTGCTGTCAATTTATATGATTTATTAACGGGAACATATAAAATAGAAATTAGTGGCACTAATTTTGTAACATATAGTGAAAATATTATATTAGATCAATTTTCAAAGAGAATTACATTAACTAATGAAAAAGGAATGTTTGAAATTGGTGATGTAAATAAAGATAATAAAGTTGATGATAGTGATATTACAGTTATGCTTGATGCAATAGAAAAGAATGATATTTCTAAAGATTTAAATTTAGATGGACTAGTAGATATAGCAGATCTAAATTACATAACTGCAAACCTAAAAGGTACTAAGAAAAATCCAACTATTGAAAATACTGGCCTTATACTAACACCTGAAAATGTTAAATTGGATATAAATTCTGAAAATATTGTTGAGGGTAGTAATTTAGATTCAATTTTTACAGGTGAAGGTAAGATTTCGTTAAAACAAGAAAATGAGGAACCAATCAAAGTTGGTATTGATTTATCTCGAAATAATGATTCTTCAACTTTAATGAGTGTAGTTAGAATTAACTTTGGAGAAAACATCCCTGAAGAAGGCAAAATAATTGTAGAAACAGAAGATGGTAAATTAATAGAACATGAAATAGTAAATAAAGAGATAAGTGATATTCACCTGTTTACTGATGAATTATTTGATGGAACAAGAGAAATTAATCTAGGTAAGCAAGTAGCTGTTAAAAAGATTACAATAGTTATTAATAAAACTGGAGAAAATAATTTAGCAGATATAGCTAAAGTTGAATTTTTAAACAATGTTAAATATGAAGCAAAAGAACCTGAAAACTTTTATACTCCAAAAAACATTAAAGTTGATGATTCAGTTAGTGAACAAGTAACTGTTGAATTTGAAAATGTTCCAAATGTTACAGGATATGAAATAAGAATTAATGGTAAAAAGATGAATAATGTTATTTTTGAAACAACATTTACATCATTTACTATAGAAGATTTAAAAAATTATAATAATTATGAAATATCAGTTAGATCAGTCAATCAAGAATGGCGTAGTGCTTGGAGTGATGTTGTAAATGCATATCCAAAAGCAAATAGAATCCCACCATCTGTTGATATGGTTGTATCAAGTCCAACATTCTCTGGAATTGATTTTAGTTGGAAAGATATGGATGATACTAAATCATATAATTTGTACTATCGTGAACTAGGAGAAACAAAATGGGAAGTAAAAAGAAATATTATAGGTACAAAATATGAATTAAGAGGATTAAAAGCATCTACAAAATATGAAGCATATTTAACAGGTAATAATGACTTAGGAGAAGGAACTCCATCCCAGGTAGTAACAGGAGAAACTTTAAAGCAAACTGCTACTATTTATCCAAAATATAAATTAATAAATGATACTATATTAGATGGTAAAACGAGTCATATAAAAGATGTTATTCTAAGAAAAGGTGAAATGACTGACAATAATAAATTTGCTATGGTGGATGATGATTATAAATCATATTGGAGTTTTGCTAGTTGGGCTGCAGGAAGTCACTATAATAAATATGAAATGCCTACAACCGTTTTAGATAAATCTTATATTATGGATGAATTTGTTTTAACTGTACCAGATGAATTTAATTATACATTTAAAGCTGGAACATATGATAAGAATTCTCCTCAATATAGTGATACATTAGTATATTACTGGAATACAGATGATGAAATGACTAATGATAATGCTTCGATAGCCGCTGGAATATTAACAACTAAAAAAGATAAAAATGGTCGCATATATTATGTCCTTAAACTAGAAAATCCTATTGAAGCAAATGCTATACAATTAGGACTTACTAATGCATCTTCATATAACTTAGTACAAGTTTCAGAACTTAAATTTTATGAATATGATTCATTAGTAGATGATGTAGCTAGTCTATTTACAGATGATTTAAGAGTAGAACTAAATAAAGATGTTACACAAGAAAAAATTGATGAATTAAGAGTTAGAGCTAATAAAAAAGATCATGATGAATACAACCCTTATCGAGAATCAATTTTACAAGATTTAAATTATGCAGAAAAAATATTGAAAGATGAGAAACTAAATGATGTTATAACTCTAAATACTAATATTTCAAATTCTTATAATAATCATTTAGGATTTGCCATGACAATTAGTGATTACCAACCTCTAGGAATTGCTGTAAGAGAAGGAGAACAAATAAATGTTTACGTCGGTTCTAAAGGAAATGCTAATGTAGAACTAGTATTTACTCAAAATTATGCTGAAGCTAATGCATGGAATAAGACAGTAAAATTACAAAAAGGACAAAATGTTATAACTGTACCTAAAATAGGTAGTGCATCAAGTGAACGTGGAGGTAGTATTTATATAAGGTATACTTCCAAACCAGATAAAAATAATCCTGTAAAAGTAAGAGTAAGTGGTGGAGTTAAAATCCCATTACTTGATACAACACTACTTGAAACTGATAAAGAGAAGAAGCTTGCAATTAAAACTTATATAACAGAACTTGAAAAATATGTAGCTAATTTACCTACTTTATATAGTGAGATATATCAAGATAGTGAAAATTCATATAGTTATGATAGAACTACAAGTGTGCTAGGAGTAACTGAAATAGTTACAAGGCATGGTTTATGGTCATTCTCTAGTGAAGCCGTATTAGATGCATTAAAATCTGGAACAAGTAATCAAGATGAAATGGTTGAACGTCTATTTGAATCAACTGAAGCATTTGATGAAATGATGCTTATGTTCTATCGTCATAAAGGACTTGAAGAAAATTCAATAAATGCAATAAATGAAATACCAAAATCTAGAATTAACATTCGTTATATGAGAATGTTTGATGGTGCATTTATGTATGCTGGAGGATATCATATAGGTATTGAGTATGGATCAATCGCAGGAGTTATACAAGGAACAAGAAATACTGAAAGTAAAACAGGATATTTTGGTTGGGGTATAAGCCATGAGATAGGGCATCAAATCAATCAAGGAAATATTGTTTTTGCGGAAGTAACAAATAACGTTTATTCTCTTCTTGCTCAAACTTCAAATGATCTAGATGAATCAAGACTAGAAAATAGTAAAATATATGAAAAAATATATGATAAGGTAACTTCACATACTTTAGGAAGAAGTCAAAACGTTTTTGTAACTTTAGGTATGTATTGGCAGTTACACCTAGCCTATGATAATGAATTGACATTTACTGATAAAGATTCAATTTTTTCAAGAATAAATATTGAATCAAGAAATTACAAAAATACTAATAATTATAGTAAAGATGATTTATTAATTTTATTTTCAAGTATTGCTGCTAAGAAAGATTTAACTGACTATTTTGAAATTTGGGGAATAAAAGCAAGTGATGGATTGAAAACAGAATTAGAATCATACAATTTACCTAAAGAGGATAAAGCAATCTATTATTTGAACGATGAAGCTAGAAGATATAGACTTTCTAATGGCAAAGGAATATCTAATTCTACAAAAGTTACTGCTAGTATTATAGAGCAAAATAATGCTGAAAAAAGAATAACTTTAACATTTAATGTAAATGATGAAAGTGATAAAATCTTAGGATATGAAATTATTCGTAATGGAGAGACTATCGCATTTGTAGATGGTAATACACATGAATTTAAAGATAATATTGGTTCAGTAAATAATAGGGCATTCACTTATGAAGTAGTTGCTTATGATAAATTATTAAATAAAACAGAAAGTTATACGTTAGATGAGGTTAAAGTATCTCATGATGGTAGTATTAAAAAAGACACATTTAATATCGAATCCAATTTTAAAGGCGAAAATGAAATAGTTGATTACGAAGATTCTTCTATGGATTATAAAAAACTAACTGTTAATAATTTAATAGATGGAGATTTAAAATCATGGTTTAATGGTAATGAAAGAGTGAAAACATTAGTAAGCAATAATCAAAACGTTACTACAACAACTGATAACAGTGATGCTTATATAATAATTAGTTTAAATACTAAATTATCATTAAGTGGTATTAAATATAAAGCTTATAGTGAGAATAATGAACTTGATATAAATACAATAAATAAATATCGTATATCTGTAAGCAGTGATAAAGAACACTGGACAGTAGCACGTGAAGGTAATTTCAATTTAACTAGTGAAAATGATTACACAGAAACAGTTTATTTTATGAAAGAAAATACGACTAGCGAAACACAACTTTGGACATATCACGATATCTCTTATGTAAAAATAGAAGCAATAGGAAATAAAAATGGTATCTCTGGAGTAGAATTTGATATAATTGCTCCTCCTGGAGATAATATTGATTTTGTAATGAATGGAAATGAACCTTCAATTGGAAGATTGGAAACTTCTTACTGTTATCTAACAGATGGTTGTGATATTGAAAATAAAGATGAAGATGGAAATACTATAGGCTTAATTGAAGCTGGTTCTGTAATATTTGAAGGTGTTTATGCTGGAAACCCATCATTCAACCTTTTAACAATTAATAATGCAATTACAGATGAAAAGTATAGTGGATATCAAGTAATCTTTGCTGAAGTAAATGATGATTTAACAGTTTATGAAGTATCTAGAGGAACATTTATATACGTTATGACAGAAGAACAATATAATGAAATGCTTAAGTCTACTAACAAAGTACGAGCAGTTTTATATAGAGTATCTGATGCTTTAAATCTCACAGGAGAAAGAATAACTAGTACATCAAAAGCAGTAGAGTTAAAACCTTATGATGAACTAGATACTGTTACTATTAAAGCTCAACAATAAGGAGGAAGTAAAATGAAAAAAGTTTTAACATATTTAATTTTATTTATAGGATTTGTACTTCTTCCTTTTACTTCTGTTTCAGCACTTACAAAAGTAAGTTTTAATGAAATTAGTAATGGGGAAGTAAAAACTACATTAAATTTTGAAGAAGGTTTTATAGGTGGTATAGATGTTACTTTAAAGGTTAGTGGAAATGTAAATCTTGAAGATATAAAATTAGCAGATGGATTAGAAAAGTATACTACAAGCATTAAAAAAAATAAAAATACTGTTAATATTATAATAACTTCTGGTGGAGTTGATTCAACACATAATCTTTTAAATATTAAAAGAGAATTAGTTTTAGGAAATATAATTGTAAATTCTAAAGAAAGCACGTCATATAAAATAGAATTAACTAATCTAAAAATTATAGATAATAGTTGGAATACAAAAGAAATTGAAAAAGATAATTATGAGATTATTGATAATAGTTTTAATTATGTTAATAAATCTGAAATAGAAGATGACGATGAGGAACAAACTCCAAGTAATCCAGAAGAATCTGGTGATCAAAATAATCCTTCTGATTCCGAAAAAGAAGAAAATAAACCAAGCGATGATAAATCGGATGATGATAAGCCTGATGAAAATAAACCAGATGATGGCAAATCAGATGATGATAAATCAGATGAAACTGAACCAGATAATGAAGTAGATACTAATGAAAAAGAAGATAATAAACCAAGTAATAATGAAAGCAACAAAACAGATAGTAATAGTTCAAATAATTCATCAGATAAAAACACTCAAGATAAAGATCAAAATGATTCAAGTAACACTAACGCCTCAGATAAAAACGATAAAACTGATAATGAATTAGATAACAATGATTCAAATACTGAAAACAATCAAAATTCATCTGATAAAGAAGAAGTAAAAGAAAAAAAGAGTAATTTAGATTTATATTTAATTACAGGCATTAGTGTTGTTGCTGTAGGAATATCAATAGTTATCATAAAATTAAGAAAATCTATTTAGAATTATATTGTAACAGAAATTAAATCATTAGAAATTTATTACAGTTTTTAAATATTTTATAACTACTTTATAGTAGTTTTTTTGATAATTAAAAGGATTTTTTTATTTTTTAAGATATATTAATTATGGGTGATAGTTATTAATTATATAGATAATAAAAATAGAGGAATTTTAAGTAGAATAAAAACAAATATTATCAATAAAAAATATATAAAAAAAGAATTGATAGATAGTGATTATATACTATCAGATATAAATGGATATTCACTAGATAAAGAACAGAGAATTGCAGTTATAACAGATGAATGTTCAACATTAGTAATAGCGGGTGCAGGAAGTGGTAAAAGTCTAACTATTATAGGTAAAATAAGATATTTAATAGAAAGAAAAGGTATAAAAGAAGAAGATATTTTATGTATATCTTTTACTAGAGATGCATCCCTTAACTTAGAAAACAATATAAAGAAAAATTATAATTATAATATAAATGTATATACATTTCATAAATTAGCTCTTTTCTTTCTAAAAGATAAAAATTATTCGATATCTAATCCTAATACACTATCATACATAGTAGATGAATATTTTTATTCATTTATATTTAATAATAAAGATATGGTTATTAAATTAAGAAAGATACTTAATAAAATAGATGTACCATATGGATATATATTAAAATCTAAAGAATTAGTTAATTTAAAAAAATTAATAATAACTTTTATAAATCTTTTTAAAACTAGTAATTATAAATTAGAAGATTATTTAAAAATGAATAAATATAAAGATATAATAAGTATAATAATAGATATATATTATTTATATGAATCAGAATTAAAAAGCACTAATAGTATAGATTTTAACGATATGATTATAAAGGCTACTGATTATGTAAAAAATAATGATATACATAAATATAAATACATAATTGTAGATGAATATCAAGATACATCTTATGTTAGATATTTATTTTTAAAAAGTATTATAGATAAAACAGGTGCAAAAATAATGTGTGTTGGAGATGATTATCAATCTATATATAGATTTAATGGTTGCGATATAAATATGTTTTTAGACTTTAAAAAATACTTTGGGTATACAAAGATTTTACGTATAAGTAATACATATAGAAATAGTCAAGAATTAATAAATGTTGCAGGTAATTTTATTATGAAAAATAAAAAACAATTATATAAAAGATTAAGAAGTTCTAAAAGAATAGATAAACCAATAAAAATAATGTATGGTAATAATTTAAGAAAATTATTAGATATTGTGTTAAAAAAATATAAAAATATATTAATATTAGGTAGAAATACCTTTGATATAGATAAATATTTTAAATTAAATAAAGATGGATACATAGAATATAATGGAGTATATATAAAATATTTAACTATACATGCATCAAAAGGTTTAGAAGAAGAATGTGTAATAGTAATAAATTTAAAAGATGATATATTAGGTATGCCAAATAAAATTAAAGATGATAAAATATTAAAATATGTAAATAATAATATTAGTACATATCCATTTGATGAAGAAAGAAGGTTATTTTATGTTGCTTTAACTAGAACAAAAGGAGATGTTTATCTTTTAGTAGATAAAAAACATCCTTCTAAATTTGTTTTAGAGCTAATAAAGGATAATAATAAATATATAGATTACATCTGATTTACGATTTTCATAAAAACTTACTGATTTTGAAATAATATTACTTTTAATATGTGAAAACATTATATATTAGAGTATCAATTTGACAACTAAACATTAAATATGTTATTATAGGTGTGCTTTTTCAAAAAGAAGAGGTGTTAATGTGAAAGCAAAACGTATATTACTTGAAGCAATTTCGATTGCTGTAGTAATGATTTTAGATGTATGTTTAATAAACTCTAACATTATAGAAAAAGAATATAAAGTTAATAAAACTAAGTCAACTGCAAACTATATAGAAAATAGTGAAATAAAAGAGTTAATAAACACTGAAAATATTTATACTAAAGAAGAAATAATTGACGAGGTAGTTTACGATGGATTAACACTTAATGAATTGACAGAAAAATTAAATAAAGCATTAAGTTCAAATGTAGCAGGTAAAGGAGAATTAATTGCTTCTTACTCACTTGAAAAAGGTGTAGATCCATACTTAGCGACTGCTATTATGTTACATGAAACAGGATGTAAATGGGGATGTAGTTATTTAGTTAGAGAATGTAATAATGTTGGAGGTCAGAAAGGTTCTGGATGTGGATCATATAAATCTTATAATACACTTGATGAAGGTATAAAAGGATTTATAGATAATATATATAACAAATATGTAAGTTATGGATTACTTACAGCAGAACAAATGAATCCTAAATATGCTGAAGATCCAAATTGGGCTAAAGCAGTTAATAAATACATACAAAATATAAAGGCGCTTTAATGTGTCTTTTGCTTTTTAATAATAACATTTCTTAGAGTTGATTGAACTTTTTACATGCTTTTAATCTGTTATGTAAATAAACATAAATCTCGGTAATCGCTTGTTAATTACCGAGGCTTGATATAGGAATAAAAGACGATTATAATCTTTATAATGCTGATGAAAGAGAATTTGATTATTTTAAAATTCTTAATGTTTGGAAAAAACATTTTAATATTTCTGATAAAATAAAACAGGATTATATTAGTTGGTTAGAAAATACAGTTGCTAAACGAGTAGATGCAATTGTGTCTAATAAAAATCGTGATTCTTATCATAAAGCAGCATTTTTAGTTTGTATTTTAGATGAGTGTCTAGAAAATTTAAATGTTAAAGATAAAGGTGAGATTATTGCATTTTATGAAAAGAAATATTTAAGATATACTGCATTTAAAAAAGAAATTAATGAATACAAATAATATATAACTTAATAGAAGAAGGTGAAGAAAATGATATATATAACAGGAGATACCCATAGAGATTTTTCAAGACTTTTTGATGTAGATAGTAATGAAGAAGACATGCTAATAGTATTAGGTGATGCTGGAATTAATTACTTTCTTAATGAAGAAGATAAAAAGTTCAAAAAATATCTAGAAAGATTTAAATTAAAATTGTTTTGTGTAAGAGGAAATCATGAAGATCGACCTTTGAATATAAAAACATATAAAGAAAAAGAAATGTTTGGAGGTAAGGTGTTTATTGAAGAAGAATATCCTTATCTTATATTTGCTAAAGATGGGGAATCTTATAATATCGATGGAAAAAGTGTTCTTGTTATAGGAGGAGCTTATTCAGTAGATAAAGAATATCGCTTGTTATATGGCTATAGGTGGTTTAAGGATGAACAATTAAATGAAAAAGAGCAAGAAAAAATTTTTAATAAGGTTAAAGGTAAACATTTTGATATAGTATTAACACATACTTGTCCTTTAAAGTATGAACCTAAAGAAGTATTTATGAAAGGTTTAGATCAATCAAAAGTAGATAAATCAATGGAAAAATTTTTAGATAAAATTGAAGAAAATATTGATTATGATAAGTGGTATTGTGGTCATTATCATACTGAGAAAAAAGTTGATAAATTAGAGTTTATGTTTGGGAGAATCAAAATATTTTTAAAAGATGAATTTGTTCCTAAGCTTAATAGAAATGGTTATGAAATAATAAGGGATTTTTGTAGTCAGGAAGCAGTTCATAAAAATGGAGTATGTTGTCCTAAATGTAAGGGAAAAAATATAATTATCCAAAAAGGTAATGGTGAAAATATTTATGGTTTAGATGAAATAGCTATTATTTGTAATGATTGTAAAAAGGTATATGGATTTAATGATGTTAGGTATAAACCTAATTGTCCTAAAGAAATGTAATCATGATATTGAGAATACTTTGGATTTGTTTTGCAGTGTAACAGAACAGAAAGACCAATAGCAATTTTTAATTATAGGAGATAATTTAATTCTAGAAATTAAAGCAATTACAAAAGAATTATGTTTAGTATGACAATTAAATAGTCGAGATAACAATTATTATTGTTATTTAAATATGTCATATAAAAGAAAAATAAGTAGTGGAAAATTCAATAAAGATAATATTTTTTATAAACAATATTTAATTTTAACATAAGAATTTAATTAAGGAATAAAATACATAAATGTGATGTTGTATTGTTATTTTTTAACAATGTCTTATGTGATATTTAAGATATAATGCAGAAAGATAGGAAAAGCATATAGATATATATTATAAATAGAAGCAACTTTAATAGAATTAGCTATATCTAATGCTGATATAATGAATAGTATTGCTGAAGAAATATAAAATCATGGTTTTCGATTTAATAATACTGACTTTCTTCCATGGCCTAAAAATTATAGATAACTATTATATATATTAGCTCTAATTTAGTTAATAACTCTTACAAATGAATGATAATTTTTATATTAAATGCACTTTATAATTCCTGCTATTTGCACAACAAAACTCCATGCTAAATGCACAATGAATATCGAATGATGTAAATAGTATGGCATAAATAATAAGAGTATTAAACTTTTACCATTTATATCTTCACATTATTTTTAAATAATCATACTTTATAATAGGTGATTGTTATGAATGAAAGAGCAAGTAAAAAGGTTGTGATTGATGCAGGACATGGAGGTATCGGTTAAATCCAAAAATAGAAGAAATGACTATTTTGGTAAGTAAATACAAGAGTTTA
>CANROP010000043.1 GCA_947632265.1 uncultured Bacilli bacterium | reverse complement strand
CTAATACTTCGCAGATACTTACGTGTATAGTGGACTTTCACCACCTAGTTATATGCCATGCCTGGCACACACAAAAGAAGAAGCTTACTTAGCTTCCTCTATTGCACGTGTTTCTCTTACTACTGTAACTTTTATTGTTCCAGGATATTGTAATTCTTGTTCAATTCTATTTTTTATATCTCTAGCCATTTTATAACTTTCAGCATCACTTACTTGTTCAGGCTTTACTATTACTCTAAGTTCTCTACCTGCTTGCATAGCAAATGCAGTATCTACACCATTTTGATCATTTGCGATATTTTCAAGCTCAGTTAATCTTTGAATATAATTTTCAAGAGAGTCATTTCTTGCTCCTGGTCTAGTTGCAGATAATGTATCAGCTATTGCGACTAATACTGCAATAACACTTTTAGCATCCGTATCTCCATGATGTGATTCAATCGTATTTATTACAATGTCATTTTCTTTATACTTTTTAGCTATACTAGCCCCAATTTCTACATGGCTTCCTTCTATTTCATGGTCTATAGATTTTCCTATATCGTGAAGTAATCCAGCTCTTTTCGCAATAGTTTCATTTTCTCCAAGTTCTGCTGCCATTATTCCTGCTAAATTAGCTACTTCTATAGAGTGTCTTAGTGCATTCTGTCCATAACTAGTTCTAAAGTGTAGTTTACCAATTAACTCTATTATTTCAGGTTCTACTTTAGTTAATCCCAATTCAAATAAAGCATTTTTACCATACTCTATTATCTTTTCTTTCATGTCTTTACAAGTTTTATCGTATATCTCTTCAATTCTTGCTGGATGGATTCTTCCATCTTTGATTAAAGTTTCAATAGTAATACGTGCGATTTCTCTTCTTAATGGATCAAATGATGATAAAACAATTGCTTCTGGTGTATCATCTATTATTAAATCCACTCCCGTTACTGCCTCTATAGTTCTTATGTTTCTTCCTTCTCTACCTATAATTCTACCTTTCATATCATCGCTAGGTAAATCAACTACAGTTACAGTTTGTTCTTCTACAACATCGCTTGCATACTTTTGCATGCTTTCAACAAGCATATCTTTTGATCTTCTATCAACTTCAAGTTTTGCTTCTGCTTCTTTTTCTTTGATATATTCAGATATTTCTAAAGTCATAGAATCTTCTACTTTTTTCATGACAATTTCACGAGCTTTTTCTTTAGTATATCCACTAATTTTTTCTAGAAGTTGTAGTTGTTCTTCTTTTAACTTCTCCACATTTGCTTCTTGTTCTTGAATATCTTTTTGTTTATCTAATAATGTATTTTCTTTTTCTTCTAATAAGTCTTCCCTTTTTTGGATATTTTCATCCCTTTTATTAATATTTTCTTCACGAATGTTAAGTCTATTTTCAAAATCTTTAGCTTCTGCCTTTTTCTCTCTTATCTCATTTTCAGCTTTTGTTTTTATTTCATTTGCTTCATCTTTAGCTTCAGCTATATAATTCTTTTTTATTTGTTCTGCATCTATTTTAGCTTTTTCTAATATCTTATCAGCTTTATCGGTTGCAGCATTCTTTCTGATAAGATTAAATATAAACATTACGATTATTCCAACAATAAGTCCTACTAGGACTAGCAAAATGGAGCTTATAACATCATTCATATTATTCCTCCATCTATTTAAGTGATATTCACTCTATATTCATTATAAATGTTATTTTAGAATAAATCAAGAAAAATGTTATTAGTCATTTAAAAAATAGAAAATATTTTTATACTTTCTATTCTTCAACTAACTCTTCTTTAGAATCTATATCATTATTTCCAATTTGTAAACTATCGTTTTTATCAAAGTATGCACGTATTTTTGCTTCTATTTCTTCTTTCATCTTTGGATTTTTCTTTAACCATTCTTTTACATTTTCTTTACCTTGACCTACTTTTTCTCCATTATAAGCATACCATGCACCACTTTTTTCTAATATACCAGCTTCAGCACCCAAATCAACTATTTCACCAGTTATAGATACTCCTTCACCATATATTATATCTACTGAACATGATTTAAATGGAGGTGCCATTTTGTTTTTAACTACCTTGATATTTGTTCTACTTCCTATAGAATCACTACCAGATTTAATCTGTTCTCCTTTTCTTACTTCAAGTCTTACAGAAGCATAGAATTTAAGAGCTCTACCTCCTGGTGTAACTTCTGGATTACCAAACATTACACCTACCTTTTCTCTTAATTGATTTATAAAAATTACAACAGTATTAGTCTTATTAACAATACCAGATAATTTTCTTAATGCCTGACTCATTAGACGTGCTTGAAGTCCAACATGGTTATCTCCCATTTCTCCTTCAATTTCTGCTTGTGGAACTAAAGCTGCAACTGAATCTATTACAATTATACTAATTGCGCCACTTCTAACCAAAGCTTCACAAATTTCAAGAGCTTGTTCTCCATTATCAGGTTGTGAGAGCAATAAATCATTTATATTTACACCAAGTTTTGATGCATATACAGGATCTAGTGCATGTTCTGCATCAATAAATGCAGCTCTACCACCTTTCTTTTGAGCTTCAGCTATTGCATGTAAAGCAAAAGTTGTTTTACCACTTGATTCGGGTCCAAATATTTCAATTATTCTCCCCTTTGGGTACCCACCTATTCCAAGTGCGATATCTAAAGATATAGAACCACTTGATATAGTATCTATTTTTTGGTGATCATGTTCTCCTAACTTCATGATAGCACCTTTTCCAAATTGTTTTTCGATATCAGATAAGACTTGATCTAAAGTTTTATCAGTCGATGTTTTTACCATTTTGTTTCCTCCTTCATAAGTACAATTAAATTATATATTAAAAAAAAGTATTTGTCAATACTTTTTTCGAACATTTGTACATATTTTCTGCATCATCATTTTGTCAGTTTTTAAAATTCTGCAATTTTACTTATTCAATTTTGCTTCATATGCATGCTCTAATTTACTTATTAACCATTTATCATTAACTTTTTCATAAGTAATAATAAGTATTTGTTCTACCTTTTCTAAATTACTTCCACTTATAACAGTACCTTTTGACATTCTATAATTAAAGCAATTTATATTCAATCTAAAAACTAAACTATCATTCTTAAACTCCATTATTGAATAACCTATGAGTTCTATTCCATCAGTTACTTCGTACTTGTGTTTTTCTTTAGATGATGCAATCTTACTTTCATACATTTCTTTTATAGTTCCTGTTAAAACATCATCAAAATTAGTTTCTAAATTATTTGTTTTATTTATAAATTCTAAAAAAGTATTATATAGTTCTTGCATAAGTATATTAGCATCAATACTATTATCTATAGAACGAACTTCATCACTAGTTAATCCATTTTTTACTTCAAAAGTAGCTTTTTCTTTTTCTTTAATTATTCTTAAAACTTCTTTATATTTTTTATCTTTTTTTCTTTGGAACTGGCTTGCTAGTACTATACCTATTGAACAGACTAATATAACTACACTTAAAGAAATAGTAATAATAACATTTAAAATTTTTACACTTAACATAGGACACCTCTTTATTTTCTCTTATATTGTATCACATATATTATATTTTTGCACTACAAAATCTTATATTAAATATTTTTGATATAATTTTTGTTATTATAAATAATATAATTCCATATATTATGTTACTTATAAGAGATGATGAAATAGATGTTAATAGTTCTAATTCATTAAACTTTATATAAGAGATAATGCATAAAAAGAAATAACTAATTAATCTATAGATAATTATTACTATAACATTTAAAATATTTGAACTAAATATACTATAATTTAAATAGCTATATCCTAATATTATAAATATACTAATAAATAGAAAACTAATAGTATTAATAAACAAGGAATTAGTTAATATTATATCGTATAAAAATCCACATATAAAACAAGTTATTATAAAATTAGTTTTATTTCCTTTAAAATATGGATATAAAATTGTAAGTGATGTTAAAAAGAAAAGAGGTATAAAAAAACTACTCTTTGGTATTAAGTTTGAAAATGAACTCTCTAGTAAAAATGAAAATATTAATAATAAATAAACCATTTATCTATACCTTTCTATTTAAAACTGTTACTATACTTATATCTTCAAAACTAACTGCTGGAATTACTTCTACAATACTACTTAAATCATACTCATCTTTAACTATATTCTTTACTGTACCTATAAGTATACCACTTGGAAAATAATCAGTAAGTCCTGTAGTTGTCACTATATCTCCTTCTTTTACTATATCTGGATTTGTTATACCTTCTATTCTATATACTTTATCTTTTTTTTCATAACCTATTAATAATCCATATTGATATAGATTATCATCCGTTTTTATCTTTACTGATATTTTATTATTTATTTTATCACTAGTAAGAAGTTTTACAGTACTTGAAAAATTACTGATATTAGTAATTCGTCCTATAAGTCCAAAGGGTGTGATTACTGCATCTCCCTCTTTAATCCCATTTTTGCTACCTTTATCGATATTAATAGTATCATACCAATATAAAGTATTCCTATTTACTACAGTAGCATTCACATATTTATATTCCGATAATGTTGCATTTAATTCTAATACTGATTTTAATTCAGTAACCTCTTTTTGTAATTCTTCTATTTGAGCATAATATAAATCAGTTTTATTAACTTTATCTTTTAATTCGTTATATTTTTTATATAAATCATTAGAATTACCTATCATGTTTACTTTATCTTTCACATAATTTATAGGCATATTAAAAATTTTTTGTACAAAAATTCCTGTATCTTTTATTGCTTTTTCAAAGAATGTTAGATTTCTATTTTCATCTATATAATTTGAAGTGAGGGTGATGAGTGTTATTAAAAGAATTAATACTAAAGCAACATATCTAATTTTAATATTTTTAAACATAGTTAGTCACCTTATCTTTTATTTATTATAAATATCATCGTTTTCTAAAAAACTATAATAATTATTTTTACATATAATTATGTGATCTAATACTTGTATTCCGAGTATTTTACCTGCTTCTATTAGTTTATTTGTTATTTCAAAATCTTGTTTACTAGGAATAGGATTACCTCCTGGATGATTATGTACACATATGATTGAACTAGCACCCAGTAAATATGCTTCTTTAAAAACTTCTCTAGGGTGAACTAAACTATAATTAATAGTTCCTATAAACAATAATTTTTCATTTATTATTTTTTTCCTATTATCTAAATATATACAATAAAAATATTCTTGTTGTTTATCTCCTATTTTATCTTTATAAAATTTATAAACCATATCAGTACTTGTAAGACTTACATTTATTATACTATCAATCTCTTTATTAATTCTTTTACCGAGTTCTATAATAGAAAGTAATTCACAAGCTTTACTCATTCCAATTCCTTTTATTTTACTTAGTGATTCATAATTTATATCTCTTAATTTTTTTATACTACCAATTTTACTTAATATTTCACTAGCTAATTCTTTAGCTGAACTACCACGAGTACCAGTTTTTAAAACTATTGCGAGTAATTCTTCATTACTCAAACTCTCTACTCCATTTTTTATAAGTCTTTCTCTAGGTCTTTCACTTTGTGGTATATCCTTAATTTTAACTACCATTTATTACTACCTCCTCATACTTAGTTAAAACCTGATTTATAACAGAAGAAATAGCTATTGGATCATTAGTAACTGATAAAACTTCATCATAATTATTTATTAGATTTGAAAATTCTTCATGATTTAATTGATATTCTTTTATAATCGCATCATATCCTAAACTTTTATAATGACTAACTATTTTATCGGCATTTTCTTTTTTCTTAGTTATACCAACATATACATAATACATGTTATCTTGTATATTATAAACATAATTTTCTAGAGATATTGTATTTTCTTCCATACTATCTTCGCTAGAAAATACTCCGTATTGTATAAAGTAGAAACTATCACCTACATTTGACACTTTTATGCCATTATAATCTCTATATTGTCTTATAAAAAATTCTGAAAGAAAAAAACCGATTACTAGAGCTATTAAAAATGTTAATAAATATTTCTTCATATTATCACCAATTTTATTTTAGCTTAATAAGCAGTTTTATTTTGTCGAATTTTATTCTTCTTTTTCTTTACCTACAAGAACTTCTCTAGGTTTAGAACCATTTTGTGGACCTATTATTCCTCTATCCTCTAGTAAATCTATACATCTTGCCGCTCTATTATATCCAAGTCTAAATCTTCTTTGAAGTAATGAAGCACTTGCTTTACCTTGAGTTATTACAAATTCTACTATTTCGTTATATAGAGGTTCTTCATAATCATCTCCACTATTTAACATAGTAGTCGCACCTTTTTCTTCATCGTCCATAGTTAGAGCCTCATCATAGTTTGCTTTTTGTTGTGAACAGACAAAATCTACTAAAGCCTTAGTTTCTTCTTCAGAAATAAATGTACCTTGTATACGTATTGGGGAATTTGTACCCTGTGGTAAGAAAAGCATATCACCTTTTCCAAGTAACTTTTCTGCACCTATCATATCAAGTATCGTTCTTGAATCTATCCCACTTGATACTGCAAATGATATACGAGATGGAATATTAGCCTTTACAACTCCTGTAATTACATCAGTTGATGGTCTTTGAGTAGCTACAATTAAATGAATTCCTGCTGCACGTGCCATTTGAGTAATTCTCATAATAGAATCTTCTACTTCTTTTGCAGCAACTAACATCAAATCTGCAAGTTCATCTATTATAACAACTATATAAGGCATTCTTTTTTCTTGATCGTCTAAAGGTACTCCTTCATTCTTTTTATCTATATAAGCATTATAACTTTCTATGTTTTTAGTATGACTTTCTTCAAATACATCATAACGTCTTTCCATTTCGGCAACAATTTTTTGAAGGGCAATATTTGCTTTCTTTGGATCAGTTACTACAGGAGTTAATAGATGTGGAACTCCATTATATATTGAAAGTTCTACTTTCTTAGGGTCAACTAATACTAGTTTTACTTCATCTGGTTTAGTTCTCATAAGAATGGACGCTAAAATACTATTTATACATACAGATTTACCACTACCAGTTGAACCCGCTACTAAAAGGTGCGGTGTTTTATTTATTTCCATCCATTGTGGTTCACCCATTATATCTCTACCTAAAACAGCGAGTAATTTAGAACCAGATTTAGATTGAGGTACACTAGCTAAAACTTCCCTTACTGTTACCATTGATATATTTTTATTTGGAAGTTCTATACCTATAGTACTTTTACCAGGAATTGGAGCTTGTATACGCACATCTTTGGCTGCTAAAGCAAGAGCAATCTCTCTATTTAATCCAAGTAATTTACTAACTTTAGTTCCTGCTTTAATCTCTAATTCATACTGTGTTACAGCAGGTCCTACATGAGCTTCTTTGAATGATGCTTCAATACCAAAATCTTTTAAAACTTGTATTAATATTGGAACGTTAGTCTTTATAGCTAACTCGTTTTCTTTTCCATCATTTCTAACAGGTTTAGAAAGAAGAGTTATAGGTGGATAAACATATTTTTTATTTACATGACTTTCTTCTTCTGGTATAACAACACTAACCTCTTTTGGTTCACTTTCTTCTGGTTCTTCTTCTTCATCTTTTGGTGCATTTTTATCTTTCTTACTAGTCTTTACTTTCTTCGCAACCTTTTTAACTTCATCTCCTGTTTTCTTAAATAAGTCGAATAAAGATAATCCTGTAAAAATAATTATTCCACATACGATTAATGCGATACATATAAATTTCGCACCATTTAAAGTAAGTAAAGCTGTAAATAAACTTATAAAAATTGCGCCTATTATACCTCCACCTGTATATGATGCACTTATTCCAGTTTTAACATAACGCATTACATTATCAACAGTAGACTTTAATACATTTACACTATCATTTAAAATTTCAAATTTATTTGGATCTATTTCATCAGTCTTAATGTAACTTGCATGTAAAAGAGTTAAAATACCTATAAATATTACAATAACACCTATAGATTTTCCACTTAAAAGTTTAGGATATTTTCTATTTTTAATAGTATAAAATCCAACTCCACCTACGAATATTAAAAACAATGCCCATAAAGTCCCAAATAAGAAACAAGCAAATCCTTTTATAAATTCTGCAACAATACCAAATGGACATAAACCTATAATTGCGATTAAAACAAGAGCGATACCTTTTAACTCTATAACATAGCTGTTACTTTCAGTTCCTTCTTCTTTTCTTTTTTTCTTTTTTGCCATAAATACCTCCGTAGCCTCTACTATATTATAACATCAATAAAGAAATATATAAAGATAATTTTTGTTTTTTTTAAGGAGCAAATTAATTCTAACACATTATGATTTATAAGTAAAATATTAGTTTTTTAAAAATTGTCTTTATATTTTTTCAATTTTTAAATTTTAGCAAACAATTTTTTAAAAATTGAAAAAAATCCATTACAATTCTTTAATTTTAGTTTTTTTAAAATTTAATAAAACAATTAGAATTTTTATCTAATTGTTAAAATTAATTTTTACTTTAAAGATAGTTTATTATATACTGGTTTTAAAATCTTTTCATATTTATATACTAAACTTTCATAGTATAATTTTCTTTGCTGATTACTAAGAACTGGCAAATTATTATAATTAGATGGAATATTATCAAACAATTCTTTTATACGTTTTAAATCAATCTTTGGAAATATTCTAAGTAGTGATTCGTTACAATCAGAATTATCCATAGATTCAATAAATTTTAGTGGATTAATTATTTTTCCATCTTTTATAAAAGATGATACACAACTATCATATATTACTTGCTTCATTTTAAAATCATCATTTAATATTTTATCTATTTTTTCATCAGATGATTTATTATAGAATGATGCTCCATTATCATATATTGGAGAAATTCTTAGATTCATTGTATCATGGTTTAATATTAATCCCCAATTATTATCGTTTCTATCATTATTATTAATAAAAGAATCAACAATAAACATATCCCAAAATCTATTTTTTAAATCTTGAACTTTTTTGAAATATGAATTATTATCCATTACAATCATTACCTCATCTAAATCAGTTTCAAAATGATTTTTACTAGATGATGATAATTTTTCTATTTCCTTTTCAACATTTTCATCGTAATCATTTTTTATTGAATTATAGTCTAGTATGGTTTCGTTTTTATTTAAAAAATCTTTACAAGCAACCACTATTTTTCCATTTGCGGTACCAAGTAATGTTTCATGTACAGGAAAACCTAATAAGTTATAAATATGAGAGCCTAAATACTCTGATATTGGTGAGGTTGTATATGATAGTCCTTCCACATTCATACTTTTTGTAGATTTTGGATATTTTAAGAACCACCTTTCACCATTGAAAATAATTCCTTTCTTACTACCACTATGTCCTCCATATGTTATACCACTCGTTAGAACTTCATCAAAATTTTCAATTTTAATCATATAACCACCCATACTTTGCAGTTAATTTTTTATAATCATATTCACTTACTTTTTTATTTCTTAAATAAACTCTTATTCTAACTTCAAATTCATCAAATTTTAAATCATAACTAAGCCAGTCTTTTTTTTCATCATATTCTTTTAATAAAGATATGTAATCTTTTAATTCCTGTGGTAAATGTGATTCATCATATTCAACTGTTTCATCATATAAATGTTTTCTATTTCCGATTATTTCTTTATCCTCTTCGCTCACTATAGTACCTTCTTTCATCATAAATTATACCATAAGTATTAAATTTTAACACTATTATTTATTAATAATTTTATATTAAAAAGAGATAACATTTGTTAACTCTCTTTTAAATTATACTATCTTTAATTATAGTAGTTTTATTTATGTTTTGTATTACAGGCCCTCTTGTAGTACTTGCGGAAAGAGGTTATGTGACATGTCACATAAGAAGGGTAAGTTGCTATGCAGCTGCAAGAACGATGCGGAAAGAGCTGTTGCTGCGGTTGAGGCCATCGGTCCAATTGAAGCGGAACACCCCCGCAGCAGCCCCAGTGCTGCCGTAACCACCGCGTACGAACCAAGGGTAGGACGAACTAACGAAAGCTGCATAGTCGCTATACCAGCCACTCGTTTCGCTTAAGGCATGTCCATAACATACTCCTCCACTACAAGCTGTCTTAGCATCTGTTGTTGTATATTTATCGTAATATTTTAAGTCTGGCATGTTTGAGAAACCATCATAACTAGTCCTAGTATCATTTAGGTTTCCCATTACATATTCCCAAGCTCCTCCACTCATGTCATATACTCCTGTAATATTTCCTGTTGTTGATGCTCCGCCTCCACATTGTCCTTGACCTGATCCTCTGTCATCTATGTCATCATATTTAAATGTTCCACTTGAACTTCCTGATGCACTCGGTGTTCCTCCACTTCGACCAGTGTACATACTAATTGAATTATTTATATATACTTCTTTATTTGCTCCTTTATAATTTGTATTACCATATTTACCATATTTACTTTGACTTAAGTAAGCTACTGCTCCCCATTCACTATTCTTTGCCATATGACTATCATAGCCTGTTACTACAAATTTTTTGGCTGTATCAAATTGTTCACTTACTGTTTGGTCTCTTAATGATTGTAAGTTTGGTAGTATTGTTGGGGCAGATGATGAACCTGTTGTTTCAAACTTTCCTACCCATATTCCACTTAATTCTTTTTCACCAAATGTAAATGCTGGGTGTATATGGTAATCTGCTGTTGCTTGTGTTTTTTCTGTTACTATAAAGTTTACTTTTATTTCTCCTGGAGTTTCTTGTGTTCCATCTGTTCCATCAGTATGTTTTCCATAAGTACCTTCTATTTTATATTCGTATCTTGGTATCCATACTAACATTGCTTTTACATCAGTTTTTGAACTTTCTAATGTTGGCACTATTAATGTATCTCCTTCATGTTTTAATTTTCCGTTATCGTTTAATATTACTGCATTTGCCCATTCTTGTTTACTATAATCATACCAGTCTGGGTCGCTTGTTGTTGTTATTACCCATGCTT
>CANROP010000042.1 GCA_947632265.1 uncultured Bacilli bacterium | reverse complement strand
AAATTAATAATAGCATATTGCCCTTAATTTGTCCATACCCTCATCAGCACTTTGTTTGAAAAGAGATAAATTTTTTATTAATTGATGAACTAATTGAAAATATAAAAGATAAGGGATTACTTGTAAAAAGTGAAATAAAATTAAAAGAAATTTTAGAATATAATAATTATTATTATATAACAGGTTATAAAAATCCATTTAAAGATGATAATGGTAATTATAAGTCAAATGTTTATTTTGAAGACATTTTTGTTTTATATCAATTTGATAAAAAATTAAAGTTAGCATTTGCTGAAATTTTGTTTGAAATAGAACAAAAAGTAAAAACAGTTTTTACAAATAATTTTTGTAAAAGATATGGACATAAAGACATAGATTTAATTAATCCTAATAATTATGATTTAAATAGTAAATTTTTATACCCATGTATAAGCAAATTAAATAATCAAATAGCTTGGTATGGTAAAGAAAGTAGTGCTATAATTTACTATAAAAATAAGTATTCTTTCATTCCTGTATGGGTTTTAATTAAAGTTTTAACTTTTGGAATGGTAAGAGATCTTATATTGAATAGTGATTCAGCAGCAAAGGGTGTTGTTGTCAAAAAAATAGTAAATGATAGAAACTTAAATGTTAATGAAGTAAAAAACATGTTAGAAATTTTGATAAATATAAGAAACTGTTGCTGTCATGATGATAAGTTATATGGCTTTATTCATAGAAAAGTACATATTATGAACACACCATATCATCAACATTTTGATTTGTTAAAAAATGAAAGTGGAGAATATTTACAAGGTAAGAAAGATTTATTTGCAGTATTAATATGTATAAAATATTTTGCAGATAAAGATAGTTATTCTAATTTTATAGATAATATATCAAAACTTATAGATGAGTATAGTAGTAAAATAAAAAGCATAACAAAACAGGAATTTATGAAATATATGTTTTTGCCAGAAAATTTTGAAAAATTAAAAGATTTATAAAATGTATTAAAAGTTATCAATAATCGGTAACTTTTAATTTTTTACAAAAAATTGTAATTTGAGTATTTTACAAGAATACGAAACAAAAAAAAGAAATAGAATATAGTTATTTCAATTTGATGCAGGAGCATAGACTATTGGAGGGGCTATAGATAAAAATATAATTATATTGTTATTAACTGTGTAAAATACAATGTACAGTTTTTAAATGCTATATATTTTGATAGAAATCTAAAAGTTTTAACAACTTTACATTTAAAAACGAATACGTTATAATATCAATAGAGTTTGGAGAGATAATATATGAATAAAATAGCAAAATCTTTATGTGATGGAGTTTTAGCTTCATTTAAATCAGATAGTACAGGATTAGAAGAAAGTAGTAGTGTACGTGCAAAGGAAAGAAAAGATGCTCATACAGGGTATTTTGCAGATTTATATTCAATTATAACTGCAAAAGCAAGATGGGAAAGTATTGCGCATAGAACCCATGAAAATTCTTTTGCTAGTGTACATAAATGTTATCAAGAACTAACCACTTTGTTAAAAAGACCTAAACTAGAAGATTTTGAAACATACCGTGGAGCTGATGCTGCATATGTGCATGGATATATCCCCCCTGAACTATCAAGAAAAATAACGAGTGAATGTAGGAAATATGGACATATAACACCTGAAACAAAAGAAGAATTAAAAAATGAATATGAACAAAAAGTATTAAAAAAGATAAAATAATTAAATTTTGTACCAAATTATATCTTAATCATATATTATCATGAGGTGTATATATGGATTTTGACTATGAATTTGGTAATAAATATTATAATTATTATTATCCACTAGGTATAGAGAGTACAGAATATGAAATAATGGCTCCAGAACAATCACAAAGTGTTCAGCCAGGGCTTGAATATTTAATGACACCAAGACCAATATTTGATAATCCAAACTATGTTGGAAGTGGAAAGTTAAAGGATAAGGTAGCTATTATAACTGGAGGAGATAGTGGACTTGGGCGTGCTGCAGCTGTTGCTTTTACAAAAGAAGGTGCTAAAGTTGTTATCCCTTATTATAACGAACATAAAGATGCAGAAGAAACTAAAGATTATATTGAGTCTTTAGGTGGAGAATGTTTGCTTTTATCTGGAGATATATCTGATCCAAATTTTAGTAAAGAAATTGTTTATGAAACATTAAATAGATTTGGTAAAATAGATATATTAGTAAATAATGCAGGTGTACAATATCAACAGGATAGTTTAGAATGTATTAGTGATGAACAATTTGATAGGACTATGAAAGTAAATGTTTATGGTATGTTTTATTTAACTAGAGAAGTTTTACCATATTTAAATCCAGGATCTTCTATTATAAATCTAAGTTCAGTAACTACATTTTATGGAGATCCACAGTTAATAGATTATGTTACAACTAAAGGAGCAATAGTAGGATTTACTAGAGCTTTAGCTCGTAATTTAGCTTTAAAAAATATACGTGTAAATGCAATCGCACCAGGATTTTTTTGGACACCTTTACAACCTGCTTGTTGGGTTAAAGAAAAAATACCATCATTAGGCTCAGATGCAGCAATGGCAAGAGGTGCGATGCCTTATGAACTTGCTCCTACATTTGTCTTTTTAGCAAGCGATGATTCTAGTTATGTAACAGGTCAAGTATTACATAATAATGGTGGTCAAGTAATGGGATAAGTAAGTGAGAAACTTGCTTTTTTTATAGAAAAAGTGTTGTTATTCTTGAATATGTGCAAAAAAGATGATTTGTTATTCTTGATTTTGTGCATAATCTTTGTTTACTTATTCCTGATTTTGTGATAAAATTTATTTGATAAAAGGAGAATAATATGAGAAGAAAAATTTATGATGAAATGTTAAATTGGAAAAATCAAAGTAATGGTAAAACTGCATTATTGATTGAAGGTGCAAGAAGAGTTGGAAAAAGTTATATTGCACTAGAGTTTGCAAAATTAAATTATAAATCATATATATTAGTAGATTTTTCAAAAGTTTCAAAAGAAGTTAAAGATTTGTTTGATAATTATTTAGATAATATTGATTATTTGTTTACTTATTTATCAGAATATTATGGAGTTAAATTATATGAAAGAGAATCATTAATAATTTTTGATGAAATTCAATTTTGTCCACGTGCTAGAGGAGCAATTAAACATTTAGTGGAAGATGGAAGATATGATTATATTGAAACTGGTTCTCTAATTTCAATTAAAAAAAATGTGAAAGATATTTTGATTCCTTCTGAAGAAGAAAAACTAAAGATGTTACCTATGGATTTTGAAGAATTTTTATGGGCAATGGGAAATGAAACTTTAATGAATTTTATAAAAGAGTGTTATAAAAATAAAAAAGCTTTAGGGCAAGCTCTTCATAGAAAAGCCATGGATTATTTTAAAGAGTATTTAATTGTTGGCGGAATGCCACAGGCAGTTGATGAATATAGAACCTCAAGAGATTTTGAACGTACAGATAAAATTAAAAGAAACATATTAAATCTATATCGTGAAGATATAAGAAAGCACTCAGATGAATTGAATTTGAAAGTTGAGCAAATTTACGATATGATTCCTTCTCAACTTCAAAAGCATGAAAAAAAATTTAATATTTCATTATTAGATGAAAATGCAAGATATAGAAATTATGAGGGTGCTTTCTACTGGCTATCAGATGCATCTTTAATTAATATAGCTTATAATACAACAGAGCCAAATATTGGTATAGGAAGAAGAAGAGGTAATAATAGTTTGAAATGCTATATGTTTGATACGGGATTATTACTTTCGATGACATTTAATGAAAAAAACATTGTAAATGAAGAAATTTATAAAAAAATATTGTTTAATAAATTATCATTTAATGAAGGATTAATAATTGAAAATGTAGTCTCACAAATGCTAGTAAGTAATAAACGAAAACTATATTTCTTTTCTAGAAGTGATAGAGAAGATTCTAATGAAACCATGGAAATAGACTTTTTAATATCATCTGATAAAATCACTTCGAAGCACAACATTATTCCAATAGAAGTAAAATCTGGTAATAGATATACATATTCTTCTTTAAATAAATTACTTGAAAAATATAGTGAATATCTTTCTACTCCAATAATTATACATACAAAAGATTTAAAAGAAGAAAATGGAATACTATATTTGCCTATATATATGACTGGGTTATTATAAAAATTATAATATTATATATTTGTAAATTAATGACAAAAAGGTGTAAATCATGTTGACACTTAACATATAATAATTTATAATAGTTATAGTTAATTGAAAGGAGAATATTATGAAAAATTTATCATTTAAAACAGTTGGAGGATTATTAGTAGTTTCTGGTATTGCTTTAAGCGGATATATAGTAACAATGAATCCTAATAAATTGTACGATTCATCAAGTAAAAAAGTAATCGATAGAGAAACTTTAAGTTATACATTAAAAGATTCTAATTCAATTGATTCTAAATTTCAAAAGTTAGAATCATCAGAAGCAGTAATCGAAGCTAGTAACAAAGTAGCTGAAGCAGTTAAAAAGACTGAAAAAGCAACTGAAGAGGTAAATGTAGCTCATGAAAAAGTAGAAGTAGCTAAAGAAGATGTTAATAAAGCTACTCTTGCTAAAGAGTCTGCACTTGAAGAATGTAAAGAAGCAAATATAGCAGTCGAAGAAGCAGAGATAGCTACACAAAAAGCAGAAGAAGAAATGAAACAAGCAACAACAACTGAAGCTAAAGAAGCTGCAGAAGAAAAAATTAAAGAAGCTAAAGAGGCAACAAAGAAAGCGGAAGCTGCCAAAAAAGAAGCAGAAGCTAAGGCTAAAAAGGCTAAAGAAGAATTAAAAAAAGCAGAAGAAACTAAAAAAGCTTTAGAAGATGAAAAAGCTAAAAAAGAAGAAGAATTAAAAAAATTAGCTTTAGAGGAAGCGAAGAGAAGAGCTGAAGAGGAAGAAATAAGAAAAGCCGAAGAAGAGAGAATAGCAAAAGAAGAAGAGGAAGCAAGAAAACTAGCTTTAGAAGAGGCAAAAAGAAAAGCAGAAGAAGAGGCTACTAAAAAAGCATTAGAAGAAGAAAAAAGATTAGCTGAAGAAAATAAAAAAATTGAAGAAGAAAAAAGATTAGCTGAAGCAGAAGCAACTAAGAAAGCAGAGGAAGCAAGATTATTAGCCGAAGCAGAAGCAGCTAAGAGGGAAGCAGAAGAAGCAGCTAAAAAAGCAGAAGAGGATGCTAGGTTCCAAAGAATGTTAGAAATGGCTAAAAAAGGTGAAGAAGCAGATAAAAAAGCTATGGAGGAAAAATTAAAAGCAAAAGAGGAAGAAGTAGCTGCTAAAAGAGCGGAAAGATTAGCTCAAGAAAAAGCTCAAAAAGAAGCAGAAGAAAGAGAAGCAAGAGAAAGAGCAGAAAGAGAATCTACAGCAAGCTTAGAAGCAAGATTAAAAGAAGAAGAAGAAACTAAAAAGAGAATAGAAGAATATAATAAACAACAAGAAGCACTAGAAAAAGTAAAAAAATATGTTGGTGTAACAGCTAAATCAACTGGTACAGCAAATGCCAAAACAGTAGCTCGTGATTCAGGATTAACTGATGAAGATTATGGTCAAATTTGGTTTGTACAATTTACTTGTAATTTAAACGAGTGTGAAGGTTTTGTTGAACCTGGTTCTAACAATAAATTAACTGGCTCAGTTTTCATCGGTAGAAGAGGGGATGTTGCTAGTATAACTATGTATGCTCCATCTGCTAAAGCAGGATATGAGTTTGCTGGATGGGAAGAATCAACTAATACAACATATGGATTCCCTATTAGAAGCTATAGAGCTGTTTATAGAGCTATATAAATATAACTAAAAATCGGTACATTTTACCGATTTTTAATCTGCTAAAAAAGAGTTTGGTAATAAAAATAAAAAAAGAGGATGGATAGAATCTATTTAAAAATAAATTTTTAATTATATAGAAGATGACCTAGTTATCTTTTTTTTTCTAAATAATTGTGTATAATAAATTTAAAGATAAATAATTTAAATTACTAATTATAATTTTTTTGAAACTTTTTTAATAAAGTTAAGAACTACTATAGTGAAGGTGATAAAATGATCGATCAAGTAAACCTTAAAAAATTTAATTATATATATGATAAAACTTATGATAATGTACTTAGGTTTGTTATTTGTAAATGTTCTAATATTGATGATGTAAATGATATTATTCAAGAAATATATATTGAAGTTTATAAGAAATTATTAAAAAATGATGATATTAATAATATAGAGTCTTATATTATAGGTATTGCTAAAAACAAAATAAAAAAACATTATAATTTATTATATAAATTTAAAACAATATCTATCTTTAGTAGTAAAGATGAAAATTTAAAAGTTATAGATAATATACCTGATGATGTTAATATAGAAAATATTATTTTAGAAAAAGATGATATAGAAGAAATTTGGAAATATTTACGAAATAAAAAAATAGATATTCAAAAGATATTTTATTTATATTATAATCTTGATCTTACAATAAAAGAAATAGCTCATGAATTAAATTTAAGTGAGTCATATATAAAAAATGGATTATATAGAACATTAAAAGAGTTAAAAGAAGTTTTAAGAAAGGATTGTGATTAGTATGTCAAATAAAAATACTTTTAAAAAATTATATTCTAAAAAGTTTAATAAGAAAGAAAACTATAATAAAATAATTGATAGTATAGAAAGAGATAATATAAAATTTAAAAGTAAAAAATTAATTTTTGTGCCTATTTGTTTAACTGTTATTGTCTTTGTAGGAATCATAAATTTTAATAACAAATCTATAGATAAATTACTAAATAATCAATTCCCAGATAACACTGATAAAGAAAATAATTATGTACCGCTTATGAATACTATAGCTTCAATGGACGTTATGTTACCAGAATCACTTTATGAAGATGCTAAATATGTAGCTATAGTTAAAATTGAATCTATTGATGGAGCTGATACATATAATCATGTTTTAGATATGTATGTTTTACCATATACTTATGGTAAAATGAAAATATTAAAAGTGATTAAAGGAGATATAAAAGAGGGATCTATAGTTAATTTTAATCGCTTAGGTGGGAGAGTTACTCTAGAACAGTGGTATAATAGTATGTCAAAATCAGAACAAGAAGTATTTGATAAATATAATCCTACTACTGTATTTAAAATACCATATGAAAAAGTAGATTATAGATTTGAAAGTGATATAAGTGTTAAAAGTGGAAAGATTTATCTTGTTTACTTTTCAGAATATTCTGTTAGACTAGATGAAGAAACTGAATATGGAATACGCTATTTTGAATATGGATTAAGAGAAGTAAAAAATCAAAAAATAACTGATTATTCAAATATAGATTTAGATAAAATAGAAGTATTAGATAATCACTCTGGAAAATATGAACGTGTAAGCGAAGTTATAGAAAAATACTAATTAATATAGAATTATTAGGTGATTTTATGAAGAAAATTTATTATATGTTAACAATTATAGTTATTTGTTTAATGGTTTTAGCTTGTGGTGGAGAAAAACTTAAAGTTACTATTAAAGATAAAGCGGAATTAAATGAAGTACCAAGAGTAAAAATGACTATAAAAAAAGGTACGTTAAAAAGAACGGAAGCATTAGTAATAATTACAGATCACAGCGATTATCAAGGCGGTTTAAAAAACATTTATGATCATGATTATAGAATTGATAAAAAAGTAGATAATGATTGGAAAGAGTTAGATATAATTTTAGAAGAATATGCAAGTGATTTGATGGCATTAACTGTTTTTAATGACAAGTTAAGTATGAAAATTAATTGGGAAGCACTTTATGGAGAACTAGAAGATGGAGAGTATAGAATTGTTAAAGGTGTAAATACACCCTCAGGCGATAATAAAAAAATTTCAGTAGAATTTAAAATCGGTTAGATAATAAAAAATCTTTGAAAATAAATTTCAAGGATTTTTATTATCTAAAAATTATTATTTAATAGAATAAGTATTATCTACTAATTTATCATAAGGTGCACTTTTTTCTAATTCGTTAGAATTCTTCATAATATCTTGAATTCTTTCAAATCCTTCTTCACTTATATAAGTTGTTTTAAACCAAGAATCATTTTCTCTATATCTTTTTACAACTTCAGTAAGGTCATCAAGTGTTGTATCAGCGAAATAAGGACTAATTATCTTAGCTATATCTTGATCACTATGTTCAAACGTATAATCAAGACCTTTTTGAATAGCTTTTGTAAATCCTTCTATTACATCAGGATTTTTTTCAATATAACTTTTTTTAGACATGTATGCAGTATATGGAACCTCTCCACCAAGTTTACCAAGAGATGCAACAACATAACCATATCCTTCTTTTTCTAACTCAAGGGCAGTCGGTTCAAATAATGACACATAGTCCCCAGTACCACCTATAAACGCACCCGACATAGAAGCAAACGCTATAGAAGTATCAAAGTTAAGTTCATCTAAAGAAATCCCATTTTCCATTAGAGTATAAGCAAGTGTCATAGCTGGCATTCCACCCTCACGACCAGCTATAATATGACTACCTTTTAAGTCATTTATATCAAATTTATCATTTGTTCTAGAAACTATGAAACTTCCATCTCTCTTAGTAAGTCCAGCAAAATTAATTAAATAATCTTTTTCTCCTCCATTATATATGTATATAGATTGTTCACTACCACAAAAACCAATCTGAGCATCTCCACTTATAACAGAAGCTGCAACTGCATCCGCACCACTAGTTAAAACAATATCTACATCAAGACCCTCTTCTTCAAAAAAACCTTTTGCATCAGCAACATACATAGGGGCATAGAACAAGCTATGAGCAACCTCTGATACTGTTATTTTCTTTAAATCAGAAGTCTTTTTATCTTCTTTTTTATATAGAGTTCCAATCGCAAGTATTACTATAACTAAAAAAGCAACTAGGCTAATAACTATCTTTTTCAAAAACATTCTCCTTTCAAAGTATTATATTCAAGTTATAATAATACGTTAATAAAAAAATATAATTATTGTATTGATTACGAAACACATGTTTGATATAATCTTAAATGGAAGGTGTTTTATGAATTTAAATTTACTTAATGATAAACAAAGAGAAGCAGTTATAAATACTGATGGACCTATGCTTATATTAGCGGGAGCTGGAAGTGGTAAAACTAGAGTATTAACTACAAAGATAGCTTATTTAATAGAAGAAAAACATATAGATCCATATAATATACTTGCCATTACATTTACAAATAAAGCTGCAAATGAAATGAAAAGTAGGGTAGAATCTATGCTTGGTGTAGATTCAAAAATGATACAAATATCTACATTTCATTCATTTGGATTATTAATAATAAAAAGACATTATGAAAAGTTAGGATTAAAAAACAATTTTACAATAATAGATGCAGATGATTCATTATCAACTGTAAAAAGAATTTTAAAAGATATGAATTTAGATCCTAAACAATATAATCCTAAAAGTATTAGGAACAAAATAAGTAGTGCGAAAAATGAATTAATTAGTCCAGATGAATTAGATAAATACATAAATAATGAAATAGATGAAGTAACAGTTAAAGTATATAGAGAATATCAAAAAAAATTAGAATTAAATAACAGTGTAGACTTTGATGACTTACTTTTGTTACCAATAATTTTATTTAATAAAAATAAAGATATATTAGAGTATTATCAAGATAGATTTAAGTATATATTAATAGATGAATATCAAGATACAAACGAAGTACAATATATACTAACAAAAATGTTAAGTGCGAAATATAAAAATATATGTGTAGTAGGAGATCCAGATCAAAGTATATATGGATTTAGAGGTTCTAATTATAGAAACATTATGAATTTTGAACATGATTATAAAAATACAAAAACAATACTTTTAGAACAGAATTATAGATCTACAAAAAATATACTAGGTGCGGCAAACGATATAATAAAAAATAATAAAAATAGAAAAGAAAAAAAATTGTGGACTGATAATGATACAGGGTATAAAATAAAATACAAAAGATGTAGTGATGAAAAAGAAGAAGCAAGTTACGTAGTATCAAATGTAAAAAAATTAATAAAAGAAGGAGAAAAACTAGAGGAGATAGCTATCCTTTATAGGACTAATGCACAGTCAAGAAATATAGAAGAAGCATTCCTAAGAGAAAATATTCCTTATAAAGTAGTAGGTAGTTTTTATTTCTATAATAGAAAAGAAATTAAAGATTTGATTAGTTACTTAAAATTAATATATAATAAAGATGATGATATTAGTTTAAATAGAATAATAAATGTTCCAAAAAGAGGAATAGGTTTAAAAACTATAGAAAATTTATCTGTTAAAGCAAACATATTAAATTTAAGTCTTTTTGATACTATAGAAAGTGGAAAAGAATTAGAATTTAAAAAACTAATATTAGAATTTAAAGAAAAGAGTGAAGAATTATCTTTAACTGAATTAGTAGATTTAATATTAGATAAGTCTGGTATTAGAAAAGAACTTGAGCTAGAAGGAAGTATAGAAGCACAATCAAGATTAGAAAACCTAGAAGAATTTAAATCTATAACTAAAACATATGAAAATAGATATGGTGTTATATCTTTAGAAGAATTCCTAGATGAGATAAGTTTAGTATCAGATATTGAAGAACATAAAAATCAAACTGATGTAGTAACACTTATGACAGTTCATTCTGCTAAAGGACTTGAATTTGATAATGTATTTATAGTAGGGTTAGAAGAAGGTATTTTCCCACATAGCATGTCTTTATATAGCCCAAGTGAAATAGAAGAAGAAAGAAGACTATGTTATGTAGCTATTACTAGAGCTAAAAAGAATTTAACTTTGATAAATGCTAAAAAAAGACTTTTATATGGACAAGATAACTATAATCCACAAAGTAGATTTATTAGTGAGATAAGTGATGAATATTTAGATAAAGAAGAAAATACTAAAAAATATTTAAATCCTAAAATAGATATTGATGTTATAGAAATAAATGATGAAGATTATAACTTAGGTGATAAAGTAATACATAAAGAATTTGGAGAAGGAGTAATAATTACAATAGATAAATCAATACTTACAATAGCTTTTCCACATCCTTATGGTATAAAAAAAATTATGAAAGGACATAGTAGTATAAGAAAAGTGTAAATATTAATAATTAAGGTAAATTTTAATTGCGATATCCCGTTTTGATATCCCGAATGAAAATAGAGATAACCAGAAATCTCTATTTTTTAATGCATAAATTTATTTTTCATATTTAAATTTTCAATTGAAATTTTGTAGAATTTTAATTTATCAAGTAATTCAGTTCCT
>CANROP010000041.1 GCA_947632265.1 uncultured Bacilli bacterium | reverse complement strand
AAAGTAACAGATGTAAATGATATGGTACTAGGAGATTATACACTAGAAACAGATGATGATGGTAATTTAAGAATAAAAGGAGAAACTGGAGGAGGTTCTGGAGGTACTGAAGATGACGATGATGAGCCGTATAAAGACCCATCAGGAGCAAATGCACCTAATGCAGAAAACTTAACTCCAGTAAAATGGGATAATGCAAAGAAAGCATGGGTAATAACAACAACAAGTGACCCAGACTGGTATGATTATAGTAAACAAGAATGGGCAAATGCAGTAATATTAAACGATAACGGAAAATCAAAACATGAAGGAGATACATTAATAGTGCCAACATCAGAAAGTACGACAACTGATGTAAAAGCAATGTTAGTATGGATACCAAGATACGAATATAAAATAGAAGGACAATATGGAATACATACTGATGGAAGTGATGGAACACAAGAAACTCCAGGAGAAATAAAAGTAAACTTTATAGGAACAGAAAAAACACAAGCAACAGCAGATTACCATATACACCCAGCATTTACATTTGATGGAAAAGAGTTAAGTGGAATATGGGTAGGAAAATTTGAAACAACAGGTTCATTATCTACACCAACAATATTACCAAATACAAAAGCATTAGTAAGTCAAACAGTAAGTCAACAATTTACGATAGCTCAAAAATTTGTAGTAAGTGGATATGATTCACATATGGCAAAAAATAGTGAATGGGGAGCAGTCGCATATTTATCCCAAAGTAAATATGGTAAATATGGAAATAGTAGTTATGAAAAAGCAAATAAAGAAGTATATAAAAATAATTCACTTTATACCGGTCGAAGTGGAGGAACACCGAGTGCAAGTTTAACTTCAGCTGGAACATGCAAATATGATGACATAGATGATAGAGGATCAGGTCAAGGACAATGTGGAGGAGGAGCAAGTACAACAGGAAATATTACAGGAGTATATGACATGAGTGGTGGAGTTTGGGAATATGTTATGGGAAACTACAATGATACTATGACAAGTAAAGATGGTTTCTCTGCAATGCCAGATTTAAAATATTACGATAAATATACAACAGAAGATGCTAAGACAGCATGTAACGGAGGAGTATGTTACGGACATGCCTTGAGCGAAACGAGTGGGTGGTATAGCGACAGAGCAGTTTTCGTTAGTTCGTCCGATCCTTGGTTCCTACGCGGTGGCTACTACGGCAATGGGGCTGGTGCCGGGGTGTTCAGCTTCGGCTACGTTGCAGGAGAAGCCGGCGCCCTCCACTCTTTCCGCATCGTTCTCGTAGAACTATAGAACTAATATAATTAATATTAACTGATAAAGTTTCAAAAACTCTATCAGTTTTTACTTTGAAAGTAATAAATTAACTTGAATAAAATATTCTATAGTAGTATAATTTTTATAGAGGTGTTTAACGTGGTATGGATTTGGCTTGGAGTTGTAATTGCTCTTATATTAATTGAAGTTTTAACAACAAATTTAGTAACGATATGGTTTGTAGCTAGTGGAATAGTAGCTCTTATCTTATCACTTTTTATAGACAAATATTATATTCAATTTCTTGTATTTGTAGTTCTTGGAGTTATACTTTTATTAACTACAAGAGAACATTTATTAAAACTTATGAAAGGTAAATATCAAAAAACAAATTTAGATAGAGTAGTTGGTATGATTGCGGTTGTAACAGAAGAAATAAGTAAAAATAATCCTGGAGAAGTAAAAGTAGATGGAAAAAGATGGACTGCTATTGCTAATAAAAAAATAAATGTTGGAAGTAGTGTTAAAGTTTTAGAGATAGAAGGAGTAAAATTGAAGGTAGAGGAGGTAGATGATTAATGGAACTTTTAATTATTATTCTTGTATTAGTTGTGGTGCTTGTGCTACCAAATATAAAGATAGTACCACAAGCAAAATCTTATGTTGTTGAGAGGTTAGGCTCATATTTATGTACATGGGGAAATGGCCTACATATTAAAATACCATTTATAGATAGAGTTTCAAATCAAGTAACATTAAAAGAAATTGTAAAAGATTTTGATCCACAACCAGTAATTACTAAAGATAATGTAACAATGCAGATAGATACTGTTGTATATTTTCAAATAACAGATCCAAAATTATATACATATGGAGTAGAAAATCCAATAAGTGCGATAGAGAATTTAACTGCAACTACACTTCGTAATATAATAGGAGAACTAGAATTAGATGAAACTCTAACGAGTAGAGATTTAATTAATTCAAAGATGCGTTCAATACTAGATGAGGCAACTGATCCTTGGGGAATAAAGGTAAATAGAGTAGAAGTTAAAAACATTATTCCACCTAGAGATATTCAGGAAGCTATGGAAAAACAAATGCGTGCTGAACGTGAAAGACGTGAATCAATACTTAAAGCAGAGGGAGAAAAGAAGTCAGCAATACTTATTGCTGAAGGAGAGAAAGCTAGTGCGATATTAAGAGCAGAAGCTAAAAAAGAATCTCAAATAAAAGAAGCAGAAGGTGAAGCTGAAGCACTTTTAAAAATGAAAAATGCAGAGGCAGAAGGTATAAAAATAATAATGAGTGCGAAACCAGATCAAAAAATAATAACATTAAAAAGTTTAGATGCACTAAAGGATATCGCAAATGGTCAATCTACAAAGATTATTGTTCCATCTAATTTACAAGATATCGCAACTATTGGTACAACTATAAAAGAGATGTTAAAAGATGAAAAGAAATAGTCTTGACTACATAAAAAATATATTAAAAACATTAATTTGGCCTATTATATTTGTAATAGGTCAGTTTTTAATACAATATATTTTTATTTCAATTTTTAATTTTAAGGAACAAGGAAGTTTAACCAATAGCGAATTTTTAAAATATATAAAAACAGAAGAATATATTAATAAATTAAATGAATATATAAATTCAAATGCACTTTTTATAGTTTTAATAACTTTTATTATATTTATGCCTATTTTCTATAATATGTTTAAAAAATATAAAGTAAAAAATAATTTTAAATTTAATGATATATTTATACCAATATTATTCGGTATTACTATTTCTTTAATATATAATATAACGCTTTATAATTTAAATAATGTAATATATTTTACTGATATTTTTAAACAGAGTGAATTACCAATATTAGTAGAGATAATATCTTCTTGTATATGTGGCCCTATATTAGAAGAAATACTATTTAGAGGAATTGTTTATAATAAATTAAAAACATTTAATAAAAGAATGACTGCTATAATAATGTGTTCTATAATATTTGGAATATTTCATACTAATATTATAGAAATGGTATATGCATTTGGACTTAGTTTCATGTTTATATATTTATATGAAAAGTATAAAACTTTAAAAGCTCCAATATTAATGCATATAGCTTTAAATACTACGATTGTATTAACTATGAGTGTAATTGTTAAAAATTATGCTATACTTAACTTTGGAATATTAATAGTTTCTTTAATAGTTTTATTAATTTTAAAAAAATTTATAATAAAAAATGTATAAATAAAAAATTAATACATAATATAATAATGTCAACGGTAAAGTTGGCATATAGATAGATCATACATACTGATCTATCTTTCTTTATATAATTTTATAAAAATGAAAAATTGAACTTGTGCATTTTTTGCACATGTTCAAAAATGGAACATATGAATCTTGATATAATTGTTTTTAATAGAAAACAAATAAATTGTATAATATACTTATATTATTAAAATAATGTTGATAATATATACGTTACAAAAATTAAGAAAATGTATAAAAAAGTTTACATTTCTTTTTTTTTCTATGTAAACGTGCTATAATAATAATGGTGATAAGATGATAAAGCACATAAATAATACAGATGTAAACTATGTAGATTATGGTACAGGAGAAAATACTTTAGTACTTTTACATGGTTGGGGTCAAAATATTAGTATGATGCAACCAATTGGAGATAAACTAAAGAAAAATAATAGAATAATAATTGTAGATTTACCTGGATTTGGAGATAGTCCTGAACCAACAACTATTTGGACTATGTATGATTATGCTTCTTGTATAAAACAATTATTAGATAGTCTAAATGTAAGTAATCCAATACTAATAGGTCACTCATTTGGAGGAAAAATCAGTTTGATATATGCAAGTAAATATAAAGTAAACAAATTAATATTATTTGGAAGTCCATTTAAAAAAGAAATAAAAAAAATTAGTACTAAGACAAAAATATTAAAAAGTTTAAAAAAAGTTCCAGGCTTAAATAAATTAGAAAATGTTGCTAAAAAACATATAGGATCAAGAGATTATAGAGAAGCTAGTGAATTTATGAGAAAAATACTCGTAGAACATGTTAATTTAGATATAAGTGAGGATGTAAAAAAAATAAAATGTCCAACAATAATAATATGGGGAACTATGGATAGTGAGGTTCCAATAGAACGTGCTTATGAACTTGAAAAATTAATTAGTGATTCTGCAGTAATTCCATATGAGGGATGTACTCATTATGCATATTTAGAACGTATAGGAGAAACTATAAATATAATTAAAAGTTTTATAGGAGGAGAGTAGTATGACTTTGTTTTTAATATCGCTTATACCTTATTTAATTTTTACAATTTATAAAACTAAAAAATCATTTCATATGTTACAACAAAATTATTATGATGATGATAATAGATATTTTAAATGGATACTTACTAATATAACAAAGGTAGCTTATGATAGTGATATATTATTTGTACTTATAATATTTACATTATTCTTTGATATAGGATTTACAATAGGATTATTTATAATACTTTATGGAATTATATTTATTTCTTATAAAAATAAAAAAGTAGTAGCTAAAAAGCCTTTAGTAGTAACCGCACGAATAAAAAGATTATCTATAACAGTATCAATAATGTATTTAATTATGATAATACCTTTTATAATAAGATTTTCTTATGATAATTTAGTATATGCTTATTTATTATTAGGACTTATGACATATTTAAATTATTTTGTAGTCATGACTGCTAATGTAATAAATAAACCTGTTGAAAAATGTGTTTACTATTATTATAAGTTTAAGGCTCTTAATAAACTTAAAACTATGAATATACCAGTTGTTGGAATAACAGGTAGTTATGGTAAAACTAGTAGTAAAAATGTAATAAATGATATATTAAATGTAAAATTTAATTCATTTGCTACACCTAAAAGTTTTAATACTCCATATGGGCTTATTAATTCTATTAACAATTATTTAGATAAATTTAATGATATATTTATTGCTGAAATGGGCGCATTCAAAATAGGAGAAATAAAACAAAATTGTAAAATAGTTAGACCAAAGTATGGAATAATAACTGTTATAGGAGAAGCTCATTTAGAAAGTTTCGGATCTAGAGATAATATTATGAAAGGCAAGTTTGAATTGGTAGAATCACTTCCAAGTGATGGACTTGCAATTCTAAATAGAGATGATGAATATCAAGTAAAATACAAAATAAAAAATGATTGTAAAGTAAAATGGATTGGAATAGATAATAAAGATGTAGATTTATATGCAACAAATATAAAATTATCTGGTAAAGGTACTAGTTTTGATTGTATATTTAAAGGAGATAAAAATAAGTATCACTTTACAACTAAATTACTTGGTAAACATAATGTATATAATATACTTGCTGGAATATTATTAGGACATGAATTAGGCCTTAGTATAGAAGAACTCGAAAGAGGAGTTAGTAGTATAAATGTTATAGAACACCGTTTAGAACTTAAAAAATATGGAAATATTAATATAATAGATGATGCTTATAATTCAAATCCTGTTGGATCTCGTATGGCCTTAGAAGTTTTAGGACTTATGGAAGGCACTAAAATAATAGTTACACCTGGTATGATTGAACTAGGAGATAAGCAATATGAACTTAATTATAAATTTGGAGAATATATAAGTAAAGTATGTGATTATGTAATATTGATAGGTAAAAATCAAACTAAACCTATATATGAAAGTTTAATAGAAAATGAATATGATAAAGATAAAATATTTGTACTTAATGATGTTAGAGATGCATTCCCACTTATGAATAGACTTGCTCAAGGTAACACATATGTACTTTTAGAAAATGATTTACCAGACTTATTTAACGAATAGGAGAGATGTATATGAAGATTAAAGTTGGTGTAATATTTGGAGGAGAAACTGTAGAACATGAGGTAAGTATAATATCTGCAGTTCAAGCGATGGAAAATATAGATAAAGAAAAGTATGAAATAGTTCCAATATATATAAGCAAAGATAGAATTTGGTATACAGGTAAAATGCTTATGGATATAGATATTTATAAAAATTTTGATGATTTAAAAAAATATGCTAAAAGAGTAGTTTTAACGAAAACAAAAGATGGATTTTATCTTCAAACTACAAAAGGACTATTTAGAAAAAATATAACAGATATAGATATAGCTTTTCCAATAGTACATGGAAACAATGCAGAAGATGGAACTATCCAAGGATATTTAGATAGTGTTGGAATTCCATACGTTGGAAGCAGAGTCTTAGGAAGTGCATTAGGACAAGATAAAGTAGTAATGAAACAGATTTTTAAAGATATGAACTTGCCTATTGTAGATTATATATGGTTTTTTGATAGTGAGTATGCTTTTGATAGTGAAAAAGTTTTTGAAGATGTAAAAAAATTAGGATACCCAGTAATAGTAAAGCCCGCTACACTTGGTAGTAGTGTAGGCATTACTTATGTAAAAGATGAAAATGCACTAGCTAATGCGATAGAAGAAGCTATGAAATATGATGTTAAAGTAATTGTTGAACATGCAGTACAAAATTTAATAGAAGTAAATTGCAGTGTGTTTGGTAATTATTCACATCAAGAGACAAGTGTAATTGAAGAAGTAACAAGTGATGAAGAATTTTTAACATATGAGGATAAATATATAGGAGGCTCTAAAGGAAAACTTAAAGGGTCACATTCTAAAGGAATGGCAAGTGCGAGTAGAATAATACCAGCTCGCATAAGTGATGATTTAACTAATAAGATTAAAGAGACTTCAAAAGAAGTATTTAGGGCACTTAATTTAAGTGGAGTATGTAGAATAGATTACTTAATAGATAAGAAAACAAATAAATATTATGTAAATGAACCAAATACAATACCAGGAAGTTTATCCTTTTACTTATGGGAACCTACAGGTAAGAAATATACACAACTTTTAGATGAGATGATTACTTTAGCTATAAAAGATTATAAAAATAGATCAAAGAAAATTTATTCATTTGAGAGTAATATATTAGCTAATTATGGAGTTAAAGGCTTAAAGGGTATGAAAGGGAAATTGAAATAATTTCTCTTTTTGTACTATAAAAAATTTGAATATAATATTAAAAATGTGAATAAAATGTTTTATCAGAAGTAATAATTTTAATTTGAGTTTTTTTAATTTCTCCTTTAAAAATTTTATGTAATTTGATATACTTATAATGAGGTGAAGATATAATGAAAATAAATTTTTTAAAAAGTAAAAAAATTATACAATTATTTTTATCCTTAATAGTTATAGTATTTATGTTAACTATTGTTGTTGGGTGTAAGAATGAGGAGAAAAATGAAGATAATATAGATGATAATAAAACTGAAGAAAAGAAAGTAGAGATAATTGATTTAAATTCTGATAGTAGACCATATGCCGTTATGATAAATAATATATATACTGTATGGGGATATCAATCAGGAATTCAAGATGCATATATAGTTTATGAAATAATCGTTGAAGGTGGATATACTAGATTAATGGCTTTATATAAAGATAAAAACTTGGATAGAATAGGATCTGTTAGATCATCAAGACATTATTTTTTAGATTATGCACTTGAAAATGATGCGATATATGTACACTTTGGATGGAGTCCACAAGCACAAGATGATATGAAAAAATTAGGAGTAAATAACATTAATTTTATGAGTTATAATGGATATACTAGAGATACATCACTTGGATTAGCTTTAGAACATACAGCATTCACAACAACAGAGAAAATAAATAGTGGTATAAGTTATTATAAATATAGAACGACAACATCATCTAAACCATTACTTGATTATAGTGCTGAATCTATTAATCTAGCAAATATGGAAGGAAGTGTAGTAGCAAACAAAGTAGACATAACTTATTCTAACAGTAGATCTACGTCATTTGAATATGATAGTACAAACAAAGTATATAAGAGATTTCAAAATGATAAAGCACATATCGATCACGAAACAAAACAGCAATATACTGCTAAAAATATAATTACATATCAAGTAAAAAATACATCAATAGATTCTTATGGAAGACAGACTCTATATAATATAGGTAATGGAGAAGGATGGTATATAACAGAAGGGTATGCTGTACCTATTACTTGGGAGAAAGAATCTAGAAGTAGTAGGACAATATATAGATATAAAGATGGTACAGAAATAAAAGTAAATGATGGTAATACTCATATAGAGATTCAACCACTTAATCAAAAAATTACTATAGAATAAGCCTTGATTTTCAAGGCTTTTTAAAATTTTAATGAAAAACAGTAACAAAAGGCATTATAATTTTTTTAAAAACATGATATAATGTAGTAGTGTTTGAGGTGAAATAAAAGGTATGACAAAGTACACAAAAGATGAAGAATACCTATTAATTATAAATAATATAATGCATAATGAAGAATTTAAAAAAATGAATAATATTAAGCATCATAATACTACAAGAATGGATCATTCATTAAAAGTATCTTATTATTCATACAAAATAGCTAAAGCTTTAAAGTTAGATTATAAAGATGTAGCTAGAGGTGGACTTCTTCATGACTTTTATACAGAGGAGATAAGTAATTGTGATTCAATAAAAGATAAAGTGTTGTTGTTTTCTGTGAAACATCCTAATGAAGCTGTTATAAATGCATCTAATCAGTTTGAACTTTCAGAAAAGGAAATAAATATAATAAAATCACATATGTTTCCTATAGATTATAAAGTTCCAAAGTATGCAGAGAGTTGGGTTGTAAGTTTAGTAGATAAAGTATTAAGTTTAGGAGAAGTTTCAAAGAAATTTAGTTATAAACTTACCTATGTTTTCAATTTATATTTATTATTTGTATTTAATATAATAAAATAGACTTACTTTTGTAGGTCTATATTGCCTTTAAAAGGTAATATGTCCTCGTAGCTCATCGGGATAGAGCAAAAGTTTCCTAAACTTTAGGTGGTAGGTTCGAGCCCTATCGAGGACACCAGATTGACTTATACTCGGACTATCATAGTTCGAGTTTTAAAATGTTTAAATTTATGATAAACTATTTATAGATTGAAATTGATATATTTGTCAATCTAGAAAGCACACTTGCATATTGTCATAGACAATATGACATATAATTTTAGGAGATTTAAAATGCTTTATTTAACAGAAAATGATAGATTAATAATTAATAATTGTTACCATAATTTTTTACTATCTATAAAAGAAAATTTACAAATTGATTGTTTAAAAAATAGTTTAGATTGTTATACCATAATAGTTAAATTATTAAAAGATGGTAGGTTTAGTTTTAATAGTGAAATCAAGTATTCATCATCATTTAATTACTTAAATTTATCTAATATGCCTGATGGGGCACAAGTTATGTATGGAGTAGGGTGTTGTCGCCATATAAATTTATTAATAAATGATATTATGAAAACATTAGGTTTTAATTCAAATTTATTATATGTAAAAGTTAATGAAACAAATACTTGGCATAGAGCAACACCTCTTACAGCCAATCATGTGGTTGTTACCTTAAAAGATAATGAAGATGACTTCCTATTAGATGCTTATAATAATTGTGTCTTTAGAATAGTAGGTTCTAATTTGGATTATGTAAATCTAGAAAATTGCGATAATCAGTTAATGACTAAATATCCAGATGATAATGTAAAAAAAATTGGGCTAACACTCAAAAAATACTATAAATTACAAGAATTAGGTGTAGATTATATATATGACTATGACTATTAAAGTTGTTATACTTCTTCCTTTAGATAAAAAATTTGGAATTTTCAGAACAAAACGACTTGAAAAAATATTATTTTTATGTTATTATGCATTTAGCAAGAGAACTTGCATAAAATAAAAAAGGGAAGACTTAACTTTTCCGAGTTGAGTACTTGCCGTTAAGTGGTAAGCACTTAATCTTGTTAGATTGAGTGCTATTTCTTTATATATAGAACCTCATTATAGAGACTATTAATAAAATGATAATTAGTATTAGAAATGCGATTAATAAATCTTTTTTCTTCATAATTGTAAATGTCAATAGTTTTTTGGACAAAAATGGCAATCTAGAAAACACACTTATATATTGTTAAAAATAATATGCATATAGGAGATATAAAATGGAATACAAAGAATTTGCAAAGTATTATGATAAATTTTATAAAAATAAAAATTATGTTAAAGAAACAGAATTTTTAAAAAAATTTATTAATCAAGATGATAAAATTATCGATATAGGTTGTGGAACTGGCATACATGATTCTTTACTGCAACAAAATGGCTTCAAAGTTGATGGATTAGATATTAATAAAGAAATGTTAGATATTGCTAAAACTAGAGTTCACTCTAATCTTTATTTACAAAACATATTAAATATAAATATTAATCAAAAATACGACGTTATAATTTCAATGTTTGCTGTATTAAATCATTTAAAAGATACACAAGAGTTAGAAAAGGCTCTTATGAATTTGAAAAATATTTTAACTGATGAAGGAAAAATAATAATTGATTTACATAATCCACAAAGTTCTGGTAGTAAAACAGATTCTTATGATAATATGACTAGAACTATGGAATGGCATTATGATAGAAAAACTAAAATAGAAGATAGTAAAATTATATTTGAAATTGATGGTAAGAAATATATTGATGGTCATACTTTCAGGATTTTTACAATTAATGAGGTAAAACAATGCTGTAAAAATGTTGGCCTTGTCGTTAAAAAAGTATATGAAAATTATGATGTTAATAAGTGCGGTTCATCTATTTCTAAAAACTTACAATTCTTAATATGTAAAGATTTATTTTAATACTTAAAAGTTGTCGCACTCCTTCCTATAGGCATCAAATTGATTGATACTAGAACTTTTCGACTAAAAACTTAGAACAAAAAACGACTTGCAAAAATATTATTTTTATGTTATTATGTATTTAGCAAGAGGACTTGCATAAAATAAAAAAGGGAATACTTAACAATGCAATGTTGAGTACTCGCCAATATATTGGTTAGCACTTAATCTATGCTAGATTGAGTGTTTTTCTTTTACATAGATACTATATTACAAAAGTAAAAAGTAAGGCTATTAGTAAAAAGATAATAAGAATAAGTGATAAGATTAAAAAATCTTTCTTAAACATACTATCAGCCTCCTTCCTTATAGAAGTCGGCAAGCACTCAACTGTAAAATATTCCCTATACAAATTATATCAGACATTTGTTCTTTATACAATAGAATTTAATACTAAATTTATGACAATTGTTACAGTTCAGTCAAGAGATAGTATAAAAACTATCTTTTTACTATTATTATAATAAAAAGAGAGAAAAAATAAT
>CANROP010000040.1 GCA_947632265.1 uncultured Bacilli bacterium | reverse complement strand
ATTCCAGCAGGAAAAGCAACACCAGCTCCTCCAGTAGGAACTGTACTTGGTCCAGCAGGAATTAATTTACAAGAATTTTGTACAAAATATAACGATGCAACTAAAGATAAGATGGGAGATATATTACCAGTTGTTATTTCTATTTATGAAGATAGAACTTTCACATTTGTAATTAAAACTCCACCAACACCATTCTTAATAAAGAAAATATGTGGTGTTAAAAAAGGTTCAAGCAAAGGATCTAAAGAGGTTGCAGGAAATATGACAAAAGAACAACTTAGACAAATTGCTGAAATTAAATTACCAGATTTAAATTGTTACACAATTGAAGAAGCCATGAAGATTGTTGCAGGTACTGCAAAAAACATGGGTGTTAAAGTAGAAGAATAATAAAAAATTGATGATATGTAATGAATTCCGCTTTTCTATTCGTATCACGTTTAAAAAATCTAATAGGAGGTTAATATGAAAAGAGGAAAGAAATATTTAAATGCTGCTAGTAAAATAGAAAAAGGCAAAGCTTATACAAAAGAAGAAGCAGTTAAACTATTAAAAGAAACTAAAGTAGCTAATTTTGATGAAACTGTTGAATTAGTATTAAGACTTAACTTAGATACTAAAAAAGCAGATCAACAATTAAGAGGTGCGACTGTTTTACCAAATGGAATTGGTAAAACTAAAAAAGTTTTAGTAATTGCTCGTGGAGCTAAAGCCACTGAAGCTAGTAATGCTGGTGCAGATTATGTTGGAGATATGGATATGATAGACAAAATAGCTAATGAAAATTGGTTTGATTTTGATACTATGATAGCTACTCCAGATATGATGCCTGCTCTAGGTAAAATTGGTCGTGTTTTAGGACCTAAAGGTTTAATGCCAAATCCTAAGACAGGAACAGTTACTATGGATGTTGCTAAAGCAGTTAGTGATGTTAAAAAAGGACGCGTTGAATATAGAACTGATTCATTTGGAAACGTTGCTGTTGTAGTTGGTAAGTCTTCATTTGATGAGGCTAAATTATTAGAAAACATAGAAGCCTTTGTTTCACTAATTAATAAAACTAAACCTAGTACAGTAAAAGGAAAATATATATTAAATATTTCAATTTCAACTACAATGGGTCCTGGAATTAAAGTTGACGAAAGTAGTTTTGAAATTTAATATTTACAAGTTTGAAAAAACATGTTACAATATTTACATAAATGTTTTGGAAGTTAGTACCGTAGACAGTGGGGGAGAAATCTTAATAATCCCACCGAGGACTTAAACATAAAAGTTCAAATAGTCTCATACGGTATATGAGACTATTTTCGGTATAACAAGATTAGGAGGTGTTGTATGGCAAATCCAAAAATATTAGAAAACAAGCAAAAAATAATTGATGAAATCACAAACAATGTAAAAGAGTCAAATTCATTTATATTCTTAGATAACAACGGATTAACAGTTGCTGAAACTATGGAACTTAGAAGAAAATTAAAAGAGTCTAATTCTGAACTTAAAATCTATAAAAATACTTTAGTAGCACGTGCTCTTAAAGATTTAAATATAGATGTAGAAAAAGAATTAAATGGACCAAAGGTTGTTGCTTTTGGTAAAGATATGATTGAACCAATTAAAGCTGTTACTGAGTTTGCAAAAACTCATGAAAACTTAGTCATGAAAATTGGTATAGTTGATGGTAAAGTTACTGAGTTAGATGAATTAAAGAAACTTGCTACTATCCCATCAAGAGAAGGATTACTTACAATGTTTGCAAGTGGATTACTTGCTATCCCAAAAGATTTTGCAATTTGCTTAGATTTACATAGCAAGAATTTAGAAAGTTAAAAAAATAAAGGAGGAATAAAATTATGGCAAAATTAAGTGCAAAAGAAATTATTGATTCACTAAAAGAAATGACACTTTTAGAAATTAAAGAAGTAGTAGATTTAATGAAGGAGGAATTTGGTGTTGATCCATCTGCTGTTGCAGTTGCTGCTGCTCCAGCTCAAGCAAGTGATGCTAATGAAGGACCAAGCACTGTTGATGTAGTACTTGCTAGTGCAGGTGCAAACAAAATAGCTGTTATCAAAATAATTAAAGAAATTACAGGTTTAGGTTTAGGAGAATCTAAAGCTATAGCTGATAACGGTGGAGTTGTTAAAGAAAAAGTTGCAGCTAGTGAAGCACAAGAAATGAAAGCCAAATTCGAAGAAGCTGGCGCTACTATAGAATTAAAATAATTAAATTATTTGGTTTTAAGCCTGTACTAAATTTGTATAGGCTTTTACCATTTCTTAATGGAGGTTAAGTTATGACAGAAGAAGAAATAAAAACTGCTAGAGAAAGATATAAAGTTTTTTTAGAAGAAAAAGAAGAAATAAAGAGAAATGAAAAAAGATTAGAAGAATTAAAGAGTGATCCTAAAATTATAGAGTATTTAGATTTAGAAAGACATTTTAAAAGATTAGAACCTTTTGATTATAGTATATCTCATGCTTTTACTAGTGTGTCATATTTGACAACACAAAGCAATGATATATTAGTTTATATTGGACAAGTGGAATTTAATCCTAATTGGTCAAAATATGTAGATTCAAATGGAGATTTCGCAATTTACAAAGATTTAGAAACATCTAAATATTACAAGGTTAGACCAGAATGTGTAGAAGAATTTGAAAAAGAACATAATGTTATCCATGTTGAAAATTGTAAGAATGAATACGGGAAAAGCCCTTATGAAAAGGGATATCAAAAATTACGTGATGAGTTTTTTAAAAAACTAATGGAAAAAGACCAAGAAGAAGCAGTAGAAGAATTATTTAGCGAAAGAGGATATACATATAAAAAAGTTAAGGAATAAAAATGAGTTATTATTTTGATAAAGACACAAATGTAGAAAGTAAAGAAATTACAATTAAAGCAGAAATAAATGATAAAATTTATACTTTTAAAACAGACAATAATGTATTTTCTAAAAAAGGGTTAGATTTTGGTACGAGGACCTTGTTAGAAAGTATAGATATAAAAAACATAAATGGAGATGTATTAGATTTTGGATGTGGTTATGGACCTATTGGAATATATATAAAATCTAATACAAATTCTAATGTAGATATGATTGATATAAATAATAGAGCTCTTTCTTTAGCACGTAAAAATTCTATTTTAAATAGAGTAGAAGTTAATATATTTGAAAGTGATATATATAGTAATGTAACTAAAAAATATGATTTTATAATAACAAATCCACCTATTAGAGTAGGTAAAAAAATATTATATGAGATACTTATTAAAGCGAGTGAACATTTAAAAGAAAATGGACATTTAATATTTGTTATAAATAAAGATCAGGGCGCTAAAAGTGTTATTAGGGATATGCAAAAGTATTATCAAGTTAATTTAATTAATAAAAATAAGGGATTTTATGTAATTGACTGTATACGTCAATCATAAAATTTCAAAATGTTTTCACAAAATATTGACATATTGAACGGTATATTGTAAAATTATAAATTGGCGACATATATTATTCTGCTTTATATGTGTTTACTAAAAATATAGTTTATGGGGTGAAAAAGTGGCTTATACAGTTAAAAAATTCGGTGATTACCGTGAAAGAAGAAGTTATGCAAAAACTAAAAATGCAATTGAATTAAACAATTTGTTGGAAATTCAAAAAAAGTCATATGATTGGTTTATGACTGAAGGTATACAAGAGGTATTTGACGATATTTTTCCAGTTGAAAGCTTTACTGGAAATTTAACACTAGAATTCGGAGAATATTCTTTTGAAGAGCCAAGATACTCAATTAAAGGGTGCAAGGATAGATATGCAACTTATGCCGCACCTTTAAAAGTAGAAGCAAGATTATTTAACCAAGAAACAGGAGAGGTTAAAGAGCAAGAAATTTATTTAGGTGACATGCCTATTATGACTGATAGTGGTACATTTGTAATTAACGGAGCAGAACGTGTTATAGTATCACAGTTAGTTCGTTCACCAAGTGCATATTATTCACGTGAAATAGATAAGAAGAATGGTAAACCTATAATTACTTCACAAATAATACCAACTCGTGGTACATGGCTTGAGTATGAAACAGATGCAAGAGATGTTATTTACTGTAGAATTGATAGAACTAGAAAAGTGCCTGTAACAACTTTACTTAGAGCTTTAGGTTTATCAAGTGATGCTGATATAGTTGATTTATTTGGTGAAGATGACTATATCATGCGTACTATAGAAAAAGATGCAAATAAAAATACAGATGAGGCTTTAATAGATATACATTCTAAATTAAGACCTGGTGAACCAAGTACACTTGATAGTGCGAAAAACCAATTAATATCACGTTTCTTTGATTCATTTAGATATGATTTAGCTAAGGTAGGTCGTTACAAATTTAATAAAAAATTAAATGTAATAGATAGACTACTTGATTGTGTACTTGCTGAAGATATTAAAGTAGATGGACAGTTAAAATTTGAAAAAGGTACTTTAGTAACAAAAGAAGTATTAGAAGAATTAAAACCTATTATGGCTAATGGATATGGAGTTAAAGAAGCATTAATAAATGAAGAGTTAGATGCTTATAACAAAGTTCAAATAGTAAATGTATACTCTAAGAAAAATCCAGAAAAAATAGTTAAAGTAATAGGAAATGATCAAAGCATAGATGTAAAAAGACTTACAATATCTGACGTTTATGCAACAGTATCTTACTATTTAAATTTACAGGAAGGTATTGGAAACTATGATGAGATTGATCACCTTTCTAACCGTCGTGTAAGACAAGTAGGAGAATTATTACAAAATCAATTTAGAGTAGGATTATCTAGAGTTGAAAGAGTAATTAGAGATAGAATGAGTACTCAAGAAATGGATGAAGTTACACCTAAATCTTTAATTAATATTAGACCTTTAACTGCTGCAATAAAAGAATTTTTTGGAAGCAGTCAGTTATCTCAATTCATGGATCAGACAAATCCAGTAGCAGAGTTAGCTAACAAACGTCGTTTATCTAGTTTAGGACCAGGTGGATTATCTCGTGATCGTGCTGGAATGGAAGTACGTGACGTTAACCCATCTCACTATGGAAGACTTTGCCCAATAGAGTCACCAGAAGGACCAAATATCGGTCTTATAACTGCACTTGCAAGTTATGCTAAAGTGGATGATTATGGATTTATAATGACTCCATATAGAAAAGTAGAAAATGGAAAATTAACTGATGAAATAAGATATATGACTGCTGATGAGGAGTTAGAATATCATATTTCACAAGCAACAGTTAATCTCGATGAAAATGATTGCTTTAAAGATGATAGAGTTCCAGTTCGTTATCGTGGTGAAAACGTAATGATAAATAGCCATGATGTCGATTATATAGACGTATCTAGTCAACAGGTTGTATCAATAACAACTGCTGGTATCCCATTCCTAGAGCACGATGATGGTAAACGTGCACTAATGGGTTCAAACATGCAACGTCAAGCAATTCCATTACTTAAAACAGAAGTGCCTATTGTAGGAACAGGAATTGAAGCAATAAGTGCGCGCGATAGTGGTGCCGTAGTAATTTCAAAAGCCGATGGTGTTGTAGATTATGTAGATTCACAAAAAATAATAGTAAAAACTAAAGGTGGAATAGATACATATTACTTAAACGGTTTTGAAAGAAGTAATGCTGGTACTTGTTACCATCAAAAACCTATCGTAAGAGCAGGAGATAAGATTAAAAAAGATCAAGTAATTGCAGACGGACCAAGTACTGATATGGGAGAAATGGCTCTTGGTAGAAATGTTACTGTAGCATTCATGAACTTTAATGGTTATAATTATGAGGATGCCGTAATATTAAACGAGAGATTAGTTAGAGATGATGTTTATACATCAATACATATTCAAGATTATCAAATCGAATGTAGAGATACAAAACTAGGACCAGAAGAGTTTACAAGAGATATTCCAAATGTGAGCGAAGAAGCTCGTAAAAACTTAGATGAAAATGGTTTAATACGTATCGGTACAGAAGTACATGATGATGATATATTAGTTGGTAAAGTTACTCCAAAGGGAATGGCTGAACTAACTTCAGAGGAAAAATTATTACATGCAATATTTGGTGAAAAAACTCGTGAAGTAAGAGATACCTCTTTACGTGTTCCACATGGTGGAGAAGGTATTGTACACGATATAAAAATATTTACAAAAGAAGATACAGATGAACTTCCAGCTGGAGTTTCTAAAATTGTACGTGTATATATCGCACAAAAACGTAAAATTACAGTTGGAGATAAGATGGCTGGTCGTCATGGTAACAAGGGTGTTATCTCACTTGTATTACCAAGTGAAGATATGCCATATTTAGCTGATGGTACTCCAGTAGATATATTACTTAACCCACTTGGAGTTCCAAGCCGTATGAACATCGGACAGATTTTAGAGATGCATCTTGGAATTGCTGCTAAGAAATTAGGAATTTATGTAGCAACCCCAGTATTTAGTGGAGCAAACAGAGAAGAAATTATAGATGCATTAAAAGAAGCAGGAATGGATGAAGATGGTAAAACAGTTCTATATGATGGACGTACTGGAGAGCCATTTGACAATCGTATAAGTGTTGGTGTTATGTATATGATTAAGTTACACCACATGGTAGACGATAAATTACATGCTCGTTCAACAGGACCATACAGTTTAGTAACACAACAACCACTTGGAGGTAAAGCTCAATTCGGTGGACAGAGATTTGGAGAAATGGAAGTTTGGGCATTATATGCATATGGTGCTGCACACGTACTTCAAGAGATGATGACTATAAAATCAGATGATGTTGTTGGACGTGTTAAAGTATATGAGTCTCTTGTTAAGGGAACACCAATACCAAAATCTGGAGTTCCAGAAAGCTTTAGAGTATTGATAAAAGAGTTCCAAGCACTCGGACTTGATATAACAGTATTAAACGAACAAGGAAACTTTGTAGAACTTAAAGACTTAGAAGAAGCAGACAAAGATGAATCATTCTCTGATAAAAAGCCTGAAGTAAATGCTAAATTAATAGGTGAAGAAGAAAGTGATGATGCACTTGAAGAATTTACTGATGATTTAGATGATGAATACGATGATGAAATGGATTCAGATTATGATGAGATAGATGAAGAATTTGAAGAAGATTCTTTAGATGATATAGAAGATATAGATGATATAGAGGGGGATGAGGAATAATGGATGTTAATAATTTTGAAGGATTAAAAATAAGCATCGCCTCACCTGAAAAAATACGTTCATGGTCTTATGGTGAAGTAAAAAAAGCAGAAACTATAAACTATCGTACATTAAGACCTGAAAGAGATGGCTTATTCTGTGAAAAAATATTCGGGCCAACAAAAGATTTTGAATGTGCCTGTGGTAAATATAAGAGATTAAGATATAAAAATATAATATGTGATAGATGTGGAGTTGAAGTTACTCGTTCTAAAGTACGTCGTGAGCGTATGGGACATATAGAACTCGCAACTCCAGTATCTCATATTTGGTTCTTTAAGGGAGTTCCATCTAGAATGGGTCTTGTACTTGATATGAGTCCAAGGGATCTTGAAGAAGTACTATATTTCGTAAGTTATGTAGTACTAGATCCAGGTCCAGCTCCTTTAGAGAAGAAACAAACAATAAGTGATAAAGAATATCGTGCATATTATGAGAAATATGGAAATGCTTTTAGAGTTGGTATGGGAGCTGAAGCTATTAAAGAATTACTTGAACAAGTAGATCTTGAAAAAGAAGTCGCTAACTTAAAAGCCGAAATAGAGGATATAAAAGATTCTCAAAGTCAAAAAAGAATTCGTTTAATTAAAAGACTAGATGTATTAAATGCATTCTTAGAATCAGGTAATCGTCCTGAATGGATGATATTAACCGCACTTCCAGTAATACCACCAGAATTAAGACCAATGATTCAACTAGATGGTGGAAGATTTGCAACATCTGATTTAAATGATTTATATAGACGTGTTATAAACCGTAACAATCGTTTAAAGAAATTAATGGAATTAGGTGCGCCATCAATAATAATTCAAAATGAAAAACGTATGCTTCAAGAAGCAGTAGATGCACTTTTCGATAATGGTAGACGTGGAAGAAATATAACAGGAGCTGGTAATAGACCTTTAAAATCACTTGCTAGTATGCTTAAAGGTAAACAAGGACGTTTCCGTCAAAACTTACTTGGTAAACGTGTTGACTATTCTGGTCGTTCAGTTATCGTAGTAGGTCCAAGCCTAAAAATGTACGAGTGTGGAATTCCAAAAGAAATGGCTCTAGAACTATTTAAACCACATGTAATAAATGGACTTGTACAAAAAGAGATTGCAAGCAATATTAAAGTTGCTAAAAGAATGATTGATAATCAAGATCCTAGAGTTTGGGATGTAGTAGAAGAAAAAATAAAAGAACACCCTGTAATGTTAAACCGTGCCCCAACTTTACACAGACTTGGTATTCAAGCATTTGAACCAAAATTAATAGACGGACGTAGTATTAGACTTCATCCACTTGTATGTGCAGCATTCAATGCGGACTTTGATGGTGACCAAATGGCTGTACACGTTCCAATTACTGAAGAAGCTCAAGCAGAAGCAAGAATCCTTATGTTAGGTGCAAACAACATCTTAAAACCATCAGATGGTAAACCAATTGTTACACCAGGACAGGATATGGTACTTGGAAACTTCTATATAACTATAGAAAAAGCTGGATTAGAAGGAGAAGGAAGAGTTTATAAAGATCCAAATGAGGTACTTATGAGTTATGAAAGAAGAGAGATTACTCTTCATACAAGAATAGCTCTACCTGTAAAATCTTTTAAACATAAAATATTCCCAGACAAATATTTAGATAAATATTTAGTTACTACTCCAGGTAAGATTATATTTAACGAGATATTCCCAGATACATTCCAATATATAGCTGAGGGTACAAGTGAAAATATAGAAAAGGTAACACCAAGTAAATTCTTTATAAATATGGGAGAAAATATTCCTCTTAAGATTAAAGAAATGCCACTTACTGATGCATTTAATAAAAGTGTATTATCTAAGATAATCGCTCAGATCTATAAACGTTATCAAACAACTGAAACATCAGTAATGCTAGATAAATTAAAAGATTTAGGATTCAAATATTCAACACTTGCTGGAATTAGTATCGCAATAAGCGATATAAAAGAATCAGTTAAAAAACCTGAAATAATTGCCAATAGTCAAGCACTTGTAGATCAAGTTAATAAGCAATTTAAACGTGGTTTAATAACAGAAGAAGAAAGATATCAAAAAGTTGTTTCTATATGGACAGATACAAAGAAACAAATAACAGCTGAACTAGAAACAATGGTTAAAAATGATCCAGATAATCCAATTTGTATCATGATGACATCTAAAGCTCGTGGAGATATGGGATCTTATACACAGTTAGTTGGTATGAGAGGACTTTTCTCAAAACCAAATGGACAATCTGAAGAAATACCAGTTATTTCATCATTTAGTGAAGGAATAACAGTTTCAGAATTCTTCTTATCAACACATGGTACTCGTAAGGGTGCGGTTGATACGGCTTTAAAAACAGCCGATGCTGGATACTTAACTCGTCGTTTAGTTGATGTAGCCCAAGATATAATAGTAAGAGAAGATGATTGTGGTACTGAAGCGGGAACAGTAGTTGAAGCATTTATAAATGATGCAGATGGTACTGTTATAGAATCATTATATGACCGTATTTTAGGTAGATATACAAATAAGAAGATATTACATCCAGAGACAAAAGAAGTTATATGTGATAGAAATACATATATAACAGAACAACTTGCAGACAAGATAATTGCTGCTGGAATAACTAAAGTTCCAATTAGAACAGTTCTTACTTGTAAAACAGAACATGGTGTTTGTAGAAAGTGTTATGGACGTAACTTAGCTACTGGACAGATAGTTGAAGAAGGAGAAGCTGTTGGTATAATGGCTGCTCAATCAATAGGTGAACCAGGTACACAGCTTACAATGCGTACATTTAACACAGGTGGAGTTGCTGGAGACGATATCACTCAAGGTCTTCCTCGTGTTCAAGAGTTATTTGAAGCACGTAACCCTAAAGGTAAAGCTACAATCGCTGAAATCAATGGTGTTGTAACTAAGATAGAGGAAGATAATGGAAAATATATAATCCATATCAAAAACGATATTGAAACTCGTAAACACACAACAAACTATAATGTAAAATTAAATGTAGTAGAAGGACAAGAAGTAACAGCTGGTCAAAAATTAACTTATGGTGCGATTAGTCCAAAAGAATTACTAGTTGTAACAGATCCAATTTCTACACAACAATATATACTTTCAGAAACACAAAAAGTATATCGTTCACAAGGTGTTGATATATCAGATAAACACGTTGAAATTATCGCAAAACGTATGATTTCAAAAATTAAAATTATTAATTCTGGAGATTCTTATTTCTTACCAGGAACAATGGTAAATATAAATAAATTTACAGATATTAATAAAGAGTTAATCCTAGAAGGTAAGAGACCTGCAACAGGTAGACCAGTATTATTAGGTATCACTAAAGCATCTCTTGAAACAGATTCATTCTTATCTGCTGCTTCATTCCAAGAGACAACACGTATCTTAACAGATGCTGCAATTCATGGAAAAGTAGATAAATTAGAAGGATTAAAAGAAAACGTTATTCTAGGTAAATTAATACCTGCTGGTACAGGTGCGAAAAAGTATAGGAAAGCTTCTTATGAACTAGAACTTGAAGGTTTAAAGGAAGAACCACTAGAGGCACTTGAACAAGAATTATTAGATTAATATAAAGTACAAGCACGAAAATGCTTGTATTTTTTCTTTATACCACAACAGTGTTTTAAATTTAGTTTTAGTTCTTTCATTTTTTCACAAAAATTTTTAAAATTTAAACTAAAACCTTCTCAAACAGAATTAAAAATGTTATAATTGGTATGGGAGGTAGAACATATGAAAAATAAAAATTATACTTACATTAGTTTATTTAGTAGTGCAGGTATTGGTTGCTACGGATTTAAAATGGAAGATTTTGAATGTGTTGCTACCAATGAACTTATAGAAAGAAGACTAAATGTTCAAAAATTTAATAATAAATGCAAATATGAATCTGGTTATATATGTGGAGATATAACTTTAGATGAAACAAAAAACAAATTATTTGACGAGATAAAATTTTGGAAAGAAAAAGAAAATGTTGATAATATCGATGTTGTAATTGCAACCCCACCATGTCAAGGCATGTCAGTAGCTAATTTAAAAAAGAATAATGAGATTAATAGAAATTCGCTTGTTATAGAATCTATTAAAATTATTAAAAAAATTAAACCTAAGATTTTTATATTTGAAAATGTATCTGCCTTTTTAAAAACTGCTTGTATTGATATAGATGATAAAACTAAATCAATTGAAGAAGCAATCAATAATAATTTAGATAATGATTATGTAATAATGAATCGCATAATTAATTTTAAAGACTATGGTTCAAATTCAAGTAGAACAAGAACACTTGTAATTGGTGTTAGAATGGATTTTGAAGATTATATTTCACCAATAGATTTATTCCCAAAAAAGAGAAAAGAGAAAACTTTAAAACAAGTTATTGGA
>CANROP010000039.1 GCA_947632265.1 uncultured Bacilli bacterium | reverse complement strand
GCATACAGCAGAGCAAGTTACTGGCATAACTCAATGTCTATTGTACTTCATGTAGCAATATCTAACGAAAGACTTAAAAGGAAAGGTTTAATCTTTCCAATAGACCATTACCTAAAAGTACATACTATAATATAAACTGAACCGCCGTATACCGAACGGTACGTACGGTGGTGTGAGAGGGACAAATTAAAAGAGAAAACTCTATTTAATTTTCTCTACTCGATTATAAATTTTACAATATGACAAAAAATTTAATAATAAATTAATATATTTTATAATAATCATGCTATAATTACTATAGAATATGGAGTGTATTATATGAAGAATAAAAAGATTATAATAATTAGTAGTATATTTTTAATATTTATAGTAGTTTTAACTATTTATTTTACTTTAAATATAAATATTAATAAAAATAAAAATAGAATTTTCATAGATGGAGAACTTGCTATAACAGATGAAAAAACTTTTGATTATAAATATAAAGAAAATTTTAATGATTATTTTTTTGTCATTAAAGATGGTAAATTAGGCGCAATAAATAGTAATGGAGATATAGTAATAGATTTTATATATTCTAAAGATTCATATATAATTTCTAATAGCGATCTAGTTACTATAAATTCTAATGATATGTATTATTTGTATGATAAAAATTTAAACTTAATAGAATCATCAATAGATACTATAAATATAATTAAAGATCCAATTGATAATCAAATGTATTATTATATAGATAATACAATATACAATCTAAAAAAAGAAAAAATATATACAGGTACATATGACTATTTTATGAAGTGCAAAGATTATGTAATTACAAATAGTGAGATTATTAATATTAAAAATAACGATAAAATAATGATTAATTTCTTTGATGAAAATAAAGATATTATTTATGCAATATCAAGAGATGAAAAAATTTTATACTTATATGATTCATTAAATAATAAATTTAATAGTTATGAAATTATTAATATGTATCCTACTGGTTATAGCGTAAAAGATAGCGATAAAACATATTCATTTTCTAGAAATTATGGTTTAATATCTAGTGATAGTAAAATAGATTTAAATGATTATAAATTAGATTTTTCATCTTGTACATTTGGATTTAAAGTACTTGATAAAGATAATAAATTAATAAGTGATGAGTGCTTTTATGATTATTATAAAGATAATATGGTTAAAGAAATATATTTAACTAAAGATCAAGATAATTATATTTTATATAACAATAAAATTATAGATAATAAATATTCTCTTTCTATTGAGGGAGATTATATAACTAGTTTTGATCAAGAAAAATCTATTTTAAAATTATATGATTTAGAAGGTAATGAGATTAAGAATAATATTTGCTATTTCTTTATAGATTATAGGGATAACAATACTTATATATGTGATGATGGCTCTAGTAATTTTATAGTAGATAATAATTTTAACAAAATAAGTGAGGATTATGATAATTTATTTTGTATACCAAATTCTAGATATTGTATATATAATGTAAATAAAGAATATGGTGTTTTATTTGATAATGATAACTTAATAGATAATATATATTCTAATATTATACTTAGTTATGATAATAAAAAAATAATAGCTCAAAATTTATGGGGATTTGATGTATTTTACTTAAATGAAGTAAGTGATGATAATTATTTAACTAAAGATGAGTTAAATATAGAAATTCCAAAACCATATAATACAATTAATATAGATGAGGTTATAACTGAATATAATTTAAATAATATAAAAGATAAAATATATGAAAATGAAGAGTTATTTAAAAAGTATGCTTACATAGTTTTAAATAATAATAATTTAGGTATTTATAAAGATAAAGTAATGAACCTTTTCTATTTAGTAGTACAAAATAAAAATTATATGGAAGAAAATTATTTCTTTGAATCATTGATGCAATTAAATATAGAAAAAAAAGATGTACTTGAAGATTTAGAAAGCATTGGACTATATTATGATAATTCAAAAAAAATAGAGTTATCAACAGATGAAGATAATGTTTTATATCACGAATTAACACATTTTGTAGATTTCTCTTTTAGTTCTAATTTCTCAAATAGTATATTTAAATGTAATAATAAATATTATTCAAATTATGATTATAATAAATTAAACGCACTTGAAATGAACACATGTGAAATGGTAATTGATGAAGAACCAAATTTTATATTAGAGGGTGGAGCAGAGTACTATTCTAGCTATTATTTAAATAATAAAGCCTTAAGAACATATAATATTCAAACAAAAATAATAGGTGCACTTTCATATATTTATGGATATGACAAACTTAATCAAGTATTTTTTGATGGAGTAAATGGTTATTATGAATTATTTATGCTATTTAATGAATCTGGTATATCAGTAGAAGATTATAATAAATTTTTAAGTATAACAGATAGACATCATACGATTTTGCAAGAAGAAATGTTTTATATTACAGATATTTTAATTAAAATGTATGAATCTAAAAATGATAAAAAATGGTATGAAGATAAAGAATTTAGTGAGATAATAAGTTTTATAATTGGATATAATGAAGTAATGGAGGCTTATACTCCTAGATATAATGAATATAAAAAATTAGATTATAATTTTATAGAAAAATATGAAAATGTTATAAGCAGTTATAACTGGTCATCTATGCCATTTGATTATATGAAAACTAATGATGGATCATATTTAGTATTTAGATTTTATGATGATAATTATAATACCTTTTATAGAGTTGTTAAATACGATTTTGAAAATGATAAAATATTAGAAGAGATAACAGTAAATTCTTAAAACTTAAGGTAAGAGTTTACCTCTTCTTTTATTTAGCCTTTTACATAATTCTACAAAAAGGTGAATTCCAGAAGTAAATGCAACAGCTAATATTAGGAAATATAAGTCCAAAAGTAATCGCAACAAAATTTTCAATGAATAAATTAAAGAAAAAATATAAAAGATTTGCTGTATTCCAAAAGTAAATGCAACAAATCTTTTTGTATATTTTTTAATACTATTTATTAAATCTTTTTTAAATCATTAATAAATCTTTTAATACTTTTTTCAACTTCTTTTAGATAAACTTTGTTAATTTTATCTAAAAGATAATATAAAAAATTAATTATATCTTCTCTGTTTACGAATGTTATTCTCATAAATAGAAATATTTGATTTTCTTATTTATCATAAGATATAAATTCGTATCCACAATGATATTTACAGTAAAATTTAATAAGACTTAAAACATCATTAAATAATAATATAATTTCTTCTAGTGATGAAATATTAAAATCTGAATACATAAAAAACATCTCCTTTTCTAAAGAGGTATTATCTACTAGTCCAATACTTATTGCAACACCTTTGTCCAGAACTTATTGCAACAGAAGTATCAAAAGTTGCATTTACTTCTGGAATTCAGAAATTCTACAAAAATTGCATAATAACTATTATTTTTTCATTAATTTTGATATAATTGTTATAGGTGTAAATATGAAGAACATATATGGAGTAACTTATTTAGAATTAGAAAATTACTTTTTAGAGAAAAATGATAAAAAATTTAAAGCTACTCAAGTATTTGATTGGGTATATAAAAAAAGAATAAATAGTTTTGATGAAATGAGAAACGTGTCAAAAGAAACAATAAATACTATGAAAAGTGATTTCTATTTTGAGAAGTTAGAAATAATAGATAAAAGAGAAGATACTGATGTAGCCAAGTATTTATTTAAATTAAAAGATAAAGAAAAAGTAGAAGCAGTTTTAATGTATCATGATTATGGAACTAGTATTTGTATATCTACACAAGTTGGGTGTAATATGGGATGTAAATTCTGTGAGAGTGGTAGACTTAAAAAGGTAAGAAACCTTGAAGTATACGAAATGGTATCTCAAATACTTATGGTAGAAGAAGATATAAATATGAGAATATCCCATATAGTTTTAATGGGGATAGGAGAACCATTCGATAATTATGATAATGTTATAAAGTTTATAGATATAGTAAATTGTGGAAAAGGAATAGATATAGGTAGTAGACATATTACAGTATCTACTTGTGGAATTGTTCCTAAAATAAAAGAATTTACTAATTATGATAAGCAAGTTAATTTAGCTATTAGTCTTCATGCACCTAATAACAAAATAAGAGATTCTATTATGAATATAAATAAAGTATATAAAATAGAAGATATTATAGATGTGGTAAAAGAGTATATAAATAAAACAAATAGAAGAGTTACATTCGAATATATAATGTTAAAAAATATAAACGATAGTGTATCATGTGCAGAAGAACTTAGTGCTCTTTTAAAAGGACTTAATTGTTATGTAAATTTAATTCCATATAATGAAACTAGTCATATTGAATATAAAAAAAGTGATAAGGATACAATTCTTAAATTTTATGATATACTTAAAAAGAACAATATAGGGGTTACAATAAGAAGAGAATTTGGAAGTAAAGTAAATGCTGCATGTGGTCAGTTACGCTCACACTATGAGGAGGTGTAATATGAATTATAGTTTTATAACAGATCCAGGAAAAGTAAGAGAAAGAAATGAAGATGCTGTTAATATATGTGAAAATAGTACAGGAGAAAAATTATTAATTGTTGCAGATGGTATGGGAGGTCATAAAGACGGAGAAAAGGCTTCACATATCGCACTTGAATTAATATGTGATAGATTTAAAAATATAAGTAGTGTAGGTAATTTAGATGACGCTATAAATTGGATTCAAAGTACAGTAAGTGAAGCTAATGTAGCTATATTTAAATATGTATCTGAACATCCTGAAAGTAAAGGTATGGGAACAACTATAGTTTTATCTATATTAACTCCTTCATTTTTACTAATTGGTAATATAGGAGATTCATCAGGATATATTTATAAAAATAAAAAATTACATAAAATTACAGTAGACCACACTTTAGTAAATTTACTTGTAAAAAGTGGAGAATTAACTAAAGAAGAAGCACGCAATCATCCAAGAAAAAATGTACTTATGAAAGCCCTTGGAGCAAGTACTGATGTAGATATGGATATATTTAATGTAGAACTTAATATAGATGGTATATTTTTGTGTAGTGACGGGCTTACAAATATGTTAGAAGATGAACAGATTGCTAAAGTACTCACAGAAGATTTAAGCCTAGATGAAAAACTAGAGAAATTAGTATTTAAAGCAAATAATCGTGGTGGAAATGATAATATATCAATAGCTTGTTTGATTAAGGAGGATAATCATGATAAATAAAGGAGAACTTATAGACAACCGTTATAAGATAATTAGATCTATTGGCGAAGGCGGTATGGCTAATGTTTATTTAGCATGGGATACAATATTAGAAAGAGAAGTTGCAGTTAAAATACTTCGTGGAGATTTAGCAGATGACGAAAAATTTGTAAGAAGATTTCAAAGAGAAGCAAATGCTGCTAGTTCATTAAGACATCCTAATATAGTTGAAATGTATGATGTAGGAGAAGATAATGGTAAATATTTCATCGTAATGGAATATGTAAATGGTAAGACATTAAAAAGTTTAATTAAAAAAAGAGGAGCACTTAATTTAAATGAAGTAATAGACATAATGTTACAACTTACAAGTGCTATTGCATGTGCACATGATAGTTATATAATACATAGAGATATAAAACCACAAAACGTTTTAATTTTAGAAGATGGAAGAGTAAAAATAACTGATTTTGGTATAGCTATGGCACTAAATAGTAATGAACTTACACAGACAAATTCTGTTATGGGATCAGTACATTATTTACCTCCAGAACAAGCAAGTGGAAGTGGAGCTACTATAAAAAGTGATATATATTCACTTGGAATACTTATGTTTGAACTTTTAACAGGTAAAGTACCTTTTAAAGGAGATAATGCAGTAGAAATAGCAATCAAACACATGAGAGACCCAATTCCTAGTGTTTGTAGTATTAATCCTGAAATACCACAAAGTGTAGAAAATATAATACTTACAGCATGTGCTAAAAATCCTAAAAATAGGTATGATGCTGTTGTTGAAATGCATGAAGATTTAGTTACGTGCTTAGATCCTTTAAGATTTGAAGAAAAAAGAATTGTGTATAGATTTCCAGAACATAGTACAGATGATACTAAAAGCATAACTAAATTAGAATCTAGGGAGGTGAAAAATCAAGATATGGCTACAAAGAAAAAAAGAAAAAATGAAAATAAAATAGATACAGCTATAAAATTTTTGGCAATTGCTTGTGTTTGTGTTGTTTTAATGGGACTTATTTTTATAGTAATTATCTCATCTGGAAAAACTAAAGATGTAACAGTTCCAAATGAATTAGTTGGTTTAACTGAAAAAGATGCATGCAAAAAAATAGAAGATGCGAAGTTAAAATGTGAAGTTAAATACGTATATGATGAAGAATATGAAGATGATGTAGTAATATCAGTAAGTCCAAGATCTTCATCTAAGGCAAAAGAAGGAAATACTGTAACAATAAAAGTATCATCATTTGCTGACACAATATTATTAGAAGATTATAAAGGTAAAAAAATAGATGCAGTAACTGCTATACTAAAAGCAGATGGAATAACAGTTATACAAACACCTAAGAAAGTAACTAAGGAAGATAAAATAGAAGAAAATACGATAATTTCACAGAGTAAAGAGGCAGGTAGTAGGTTACAGAAAAATAGAGGTACAATAGAACTTGTATATGCAACACTTATTTCTGTATATCCTGATTTTACAGATGGTTCTTATGATAGAGTAAAAGCACAACAATTCTGTGATGATAATGGAATTGAATGCATATTTAAAGAAAAAGTAGATAATAGTTATAATGAAGGGGCTATAATAGAACAATCAAGAGAAGCAGGAGAAGAGGTAAAAAGTGGTGCAAAAATTACTATAACTATAGCTACCAATAGTAGTGATCCAGTTGGAGGAGAAGCTTAAAACTCATGATTGGTAAAATAGTTAAACAAGTAAGTAATGATTATACAGTAAAAATAGATGATAAATTATATATATGTAAGGCTAGAGGAAAATTTAGAAATTTAGGTATAACACCTCTTGTTGGAGATAATGTAAAAATAGATTTAGAAAATAAATATATATTAGAAATACTTCCTAGAAAAAATGAACTTATAAGACCTAGTATTGCTAATATAGATCAAGCTGTTATAGTAACAAGTGTTAAAATACCTGATTTCTCCTCTAACTTATTAGATAAATTATTAACGATAATAGAGTATAACAATATAAAACCAATTATATGTTTTACTAAATTAGATTTATTAAATAAAGAAGAACTAGATAATATAAGAAAGATACAAAAATATTATAAAAATATAGGATATGAAGTATATGATAATACTGATTTGAAATTAAAAGAAATATTTAAAGATAAAATAACAGTATTTGCAGGCCAAAGTGGTGCTGGAAAAAGTTCATTATTAAATAGACTAGATGAATCTTTAAATCTTTTAATAGGTGAGGTATCAATCGCACTTGGAAGAGGAAGACATACGACAAGACATACTGAATTAATAGAAGTATTAGGTGGTCTTATTGCAGATACACCTGGTTTTTCTGCGGTAGATTTTAATGATATGACTAAATCAGATATAAGAGATAATTTTATAGAGTTTAATAAGTATAAAGAATTTTGTGAATATAAAGATTGTATGCATTTAAACGAAAATAATTGTGGAATAAAAGATAATGTATCAAATGGAAATATACTTTCTAGTAGATATGAAAATTATTTAAAATTTATAGAGAAAAGGTGAAATATGAAAATATCAGCATCTATCCTTAACATAAGAGATCCTAAACAAGAAGAGGTAAAAAAACTTTGTAGTTTAGATATAGATTATTTACATTTAGATGTTATGGATGGTATATTTGTAGAGAATAAAACATGGGGTTATGAAGAATATAAAGATATAATAAAATTTGCAGATAAACCAAAAGATGTACATCTAATGGTAAGCAATGTAAAAAAATATATTGATGAATTTGAAGATTTTAAACCAGAATTTTTAACATTTCATTATGAGGCAGCAAGTGAAGTAAGTAGTGTTATAAATTATATAAAAAGTAAAGGAATGAAAGTAGGTATGTCTATTAAGCCATCTACTGATGTATTAGAAATTGTTAAATACTTAGATTATATAGATTTAGTATTAGTCATGAGTGTTGAACCTGGACGTGGTGGACAAACATTTATTGAAAATAGTGTAAAAAAAATAAATCAACTATATGATTTAAGATGCGATAGAGGTTATAACTATTTAATAGAAGTAGATGGTGGAATAAATGATAAAACTATAAAAGATTGTTCTAAAGCTGATATATGTGTAGTTGGAAACTATATAACTAAACAAGATTATAAAGAAGCTATAGATAGTTTAAAAACTGAGTAAAAATAAATATTTTTCTTGATTAAAAATACATTTTATTATATACTATACAAGTACGGAGGAAGATTTATGGAAGAAAATAAAAATTTTAAAGAGATAACAGTTAAAGTAGACGGAGATAAGTGGAAGAGTGCTCTTGATAAGGCTCTTGATAAAGCACTTAAAAATGTAAAAGTAGATGGATTTAGACAAGGTAAAGTACCTAAAGATATATACTTAAAAAGATATGGTGTAGAATCATTATTTTGGGATGCATCTGATTATTGTATAGAAGAAGCATATGATGATATGTTAAAAGAAGCAAAAGATTTAGAAATTGCTGCACAACCTATGGTAGATATAAAATCTATAGATGAAAGTGCTATAGAATATGTATTTACATTAACATTAAAGCCAGAAGTAAAATTAGGTAAATATAAAGGATTAAAAGTAGAAAAAGAAAAAATAGAAGTAACAAAGGAAGAAATAGAGCATGCTATAGATCACATGAGAGAACATTATAAAGAAAATATAATAAAGGAAGGTTCTATTGAAAAAGGAGATATAGCTGTTATAGATTTTGAAGGATTTAAAGATGGAGTTGCATTTGAAGGTGGAAAAGGAGAAAATTATTCACTTGAAATAGGCTCAAATACATTTATACCAGGTTTTGAAGATCAATTAATAGGAATGAAAGCTGGAGAAGAAAAAGACTTAGATTTAACTTTCCCAGAAGACTATCCATCTGAAGATTTAAAAGGAGCTAAAGTAGTATTTAAAGTTAAAGTTAACGAAGTAAAAGAAGTTAAAATACCAGAATTAGATAAAGAATTTTTTGAAGATTTAGGTATGGATGGAATAAATACTAAAAAAGATTTAGAAAATCAAGTAAAAGAGAATATTACTGCAAGTAAAGAAGCACAAGTAGAAGAAAAATATATACAAGATTTACTTAGTGAAATAGTTAAAACTACAGAAGTTGATGTTCCTGATACAATGGTAGATGATGAAACAGAATTAATGGTTCATGAATTTGCTGAACATATAAAAATGCAGGGAATTACTATAGAACAATTCTATAAATTTACTAGATCAAGTGAAGAACAATTAAAAGAACAATATAAAGAAGCAGCACTAAAGAGAATTAAACATAGATTAATTGTTGAAGAGATAATAAAACAAGAAAAAATAGAAGTAACTGATGAAGATGTAGAAAACGAACTAGAAGAAATAGGTAAAAAATATAATATGACTAAAGAAGAAGTAAAGAAACATTATGAAGGAAACTTAGATTATATTAAATGCGACTTAGAAGTTAGAAAAGCATTTTCAATTATAAAAGGTGAGTAATCATCTTTTTTTGTATAAAAAGAATAATATTTTCCATAATAGATTTTAGGAGGATATTTATGGAAAAAAGAGAGTATAAAAAAATAGTTGAAAAAAATACACCTAGTGCTCCCAAATTAAGGAATGCAATTATAGCCTTTTTAATAGGTGGATTTATGGGTGTACTTGGTAATTTTTTAGTTGATATATATTCATTTTATTTTAATATTGGTTCTAAAGATGCAAGTGTATTTATGATTATTACTTTGGTATTTTTAGGATGCTTTTTAACTTGTTTAGGATTTTTTGATAAATGGGTTAACTTTGCTAAATGTGGATTAATAATACCTATTACAGGTTTTGCACATGCTATGATGAGTGCAGCATTAGAATATAGAAAAGAAGGACTTGTTACTGGTATTGGAGCTAATATGTTTAAACTTGCTGGTTCTGTAATTATATTTGGTGTAGTAAGTGCTTATATATTTGGACTTTTAAGGATATTTATAATGGGGGTATAATATGACATTCAAGTATAATAATGTATATATAAATGAGACTAGTACAATATGTGGACCATATGAAAATAAAGGCCCTTTAGCTAAATATTTTGATAAACACTACGATGATTTTTATTTTGAACAAAAAACATGGGAACAAGCAGAAATTAAATCTATTGAAGATAGTGTAAATCTATTATTAAATAAAATAAATTTAAAAAATAGTGATGTAGATGTTCATATAGGAGGAGATTTACTAAATCAGATAGTTGCGACTAATTATGCATCTAAAAATATAGGAATACCTTTAATAGGAATATATGGAGCATGTTCAACTAGTTGTCTTTCACTTATTTTAGCTAGTAATATGATAGATAAAAATCAAGTAAAAAATGCGATAGTAACTGCGTCATCACATAATAATGGAGCAGAGAAGCAATTTAGAAATCCAGTTGAATATGGAGGACCTAAAAAAGATTATACAACATTTACTACAACTGGGTGTGCTAGTGCATATTTATCTAACATCACGTCTAATATAAAGATTGAATCAGGTACTCTTGGTACAGTATGTGATTTAGGAATTACTGATGTATTTAACATGGGTGCGGTCATGTCACCAGCAGCTGCTAAAGTAATATATGATCACTTAAAAGATACAGGAAGAACAGTTGATTATTATGATTTAATTTTAACTGGAGATTTAGGTGAAGTAGGTAAAAATATATTAAAAGAATATATGAAGAAAGAATACAATATAAGTTTAAAAAATTATGAAGATTCAGCATGTATGATATTTAATACAGATAAACAACCAGTATATACAGGTGGTAGTGGACCTGCTTGTTTACCTCTTGTTACATATTCATATATATTAGATAAGATGAAAAAAGGAAAATTAAATAGAGTATTAATAGTAGCTACAGGAGCTTTGATGAATCCTAGTATGTGTAATCAAAAACTATCTATTCCAAGTATTGCGCATGCTATAAGTTTGGAGGTGTCTAAATGATATATTTTAATTCATTTATATTTTGTGGATTAGTATGTTTACTTGGACAAATTATACTTGACAACACTAAATTAACACCAGGACATATTACTTCAATATTTGTAATAGTAGGTGCATTTTTAGATACATTTAATCTATATGATAAAATAGTACTGTGGGCAGGTGGAGGAGCACTTGTTCCAATTACATCATTTGGACATTTGTTAATACATGGAGCAATGGATACAGTAAACAATTTCGGGGTTATGGGACTATTTATGGGTATGTTTGACTTGACATCTTCTGGTATAGTAGCAGCAATCGTTTTCTCATTTGTTTTATCTTTAATATTTCAACCAAGAGATTAATGTAAAGTATAAAATGTAAAATAACCAAAAATTTTCCTTAATGAAAAAATAAAATACAGTTAGACATTATATTTTATGGCCTAACTGTATTTTTATATGCCGACATATATTTTCCAATATGAAATAAACTATTGAAAACAACAACTCTCTATTATATAATAAATTTGAAAATAAAAAGGAGTTGTTGAATCATGAATCTAACAAATTTATTAGATTACAGTAATAGTATATATAATTTTAATGGAGAAATCAATAGTGTTGAGAGAAAAAATACAAATGCGATTACAAAACCGTTACTACTCAGCCATAAATAACAGATAAGATAAATTTTCTGTTATTTTTTATGTACGAAAAAACTAGGCAAACAAT
>CANROP010000038.1 GCA_947632265.1 uncultured Bacilli bacterium | reverse complement strand
AGAGGACCTATGGGACATGGTTCACATTATCATAGAAGACCAGGTTCAATGGGAACAATGAGACCAATGCGTGTTTTTAAGGGTAAAAAACTTGCAGGACACATGGGAACACTTACAGTAACTATTCAAAATCTTGAAATCGTTGCTGTAGATACAGAAAATAATGTAATATTAATAAGTGGAAATATTCCAGGACCTAAAAAAGGCTTTGTAGTAATTAAAAGTGCAGTTAAAGGTAATGGAAAAGTAAACGAAATGGAAAACTTAGTTTCATATGAAACAGAAGAACCAGCAGTTGAAGAAATAGAAACACAAGAAGAAGTAACAGAAGAAACACCAGTGGTTGAGGATGCTTTAGAAAATACAGAGTCAGCTGAAACTACTAAGGAAGAAATTAGTAGGGAGGATACATATGAATAAAATAGAAGTATTAAATACAAATGGTGAAAAAGTAAAAGATATTACATTAAATAAAGAAGTATTCGGTATTGTTCCAAATGATGCAGTATTATATGATGCAATTAAATTAGCTCAGAATAATGCTCGTCAAGGAACAAGAGGAGTAAAAGGTCGTTCAGAAGTTTCTGGTGGTGGAAGAAAACCATGGAGACAAAAAGGAACAGGACGTGCTCGTCAAGGAACTACAAGAGCACCACATTGGTATCATGGAGCATATGCATTTGGTAACCAACCAAAGAATTATGTTACAAAACAAAATCGTAAAGAAAGAATTTTAGCTTTAAAAACAGCTTTATCATATAAAGTAATCAATAAAGAATTAGTTGTTGTTGAAAGCTTAAACTTAGAATCAAACAAAACAAAAGAAATGAAGAATTTATTAAATAACTTTAAGGTTGAAAGAAATGTATTAGTAATTGTTTCAGAATTAAATGATAATTTAATCTTAGCTACTCGTAATTTAAATAATGTTTTATTACTTGAAGCTGATGAGGTAAACGTACTAGATTTAGTTTCTGCTAACTTAGTAATAGCAGAAGAAGCTGCTATTAAGAAAATAGAGGAGGCTTTAGCATAATGAATAATTATAGAAATGTTATAAAAGCTCCGATTATTACAGAAAAAACTGCAACTTTAAGTCAAGATGGACGCGTTATTACATTTAGCGTTGATCCAAAAGCAAACAAAACTCAAATAAAACAAGCAGTAGAAAAAATATTTGATGTAAAAGTTGAAAGTGTTAATACAATTAATGTAAAACCAAAAACTAAAAGAGTTGGTCGTTACTATGGATTAGCTAATAGAAAAAAGAAAGCTATAGTTAAATTAAAAGAAGGAAGTTCAATAGAACTTAACTAATCTAAAGGAGGGAATACAATGGCAATCAAAAGTTATAAATCAACAACTAATGGTAGACGTGGTATGACTACTTTAGATAACTCAGAATTAACTAAAGTAGCACCTGAGAAATCATTACTTGTTACACTAAAGAAAAATGGTGGACGTAATAATCAAGGTAAAATAACTGTTCGTCATCAAGGCGGAGGAGCTAAAAGAAAATATCGTATTATAGATTTTAAAAGAGAAAAAGATGGTGTTGTTGGAACAGTAGCATCTATCGAATACGATCCAAATAGAACAGCTAATATTGCTTTAATAAAATATGCTGATGGAGAAAAGAGATATATAATTGCTCCAAAAGGATTAAAAGTTGGGGACAAAATTGAAAGTGGAGAAAATGCAGATATCAAAACTGGTAACTGCTTACCACTATCTAATATACCAGAAGGTACTTTGGTACACTGTGTAGAACTAAAAGCTGGTAAGGGAGCACAACTTGCTCGTTCAGCTGGTTCAAGTGCTCAGATACTAGGTAGTGAAGGTAAATATGTATTACTTCGTTTAACTAGTGGAGAAGTTCGTAAAGTATTAAGTACTTGTCGTGCTGTAATCGGTGAGGTTGGAAACGAAGATAGTGAATTAGTAAATTTAGGAAAAGCTGGTCGTAAAATACATATGGGAATTCGTCCAACAGTTCGTGGATCAGTTATGAACCCTAATGATCACCCACATGGTGGTGGAGAAGGTAAGGCTCCAGTAGGACATAAAGGACCTCTTACACCTTGGGGTAAACCTGCACTTGGATACAAAACTCGTAAAGGTAAAAAACATTCAGATGATTTAATAGTTCATCGCCGTAGTAAATAGGAAAGGATGGTGCACATGGCTAGAAGTTTAAAAAAAGGACCTTTTGCTGATGAAAGTTTATTAAAAAAGGTTAAAAAAGTAAATGAATCTGAAAAAAAAGAAGTTATTAAAACTTGGTCTCGCCGTTCAACAATATTTCCTGAATTTATAGGTAACACATTTGCTGTTCATAATGGTAAAGAATTTGTACCTGTTTATGTTACTGAAGATATGGTAGGACATAAATTAGGAGAGTTCGTAGCTACTCGTAAATTCGGTGGTCACGGCGAAGATAAACAAAAATAAAACCTAGGAAGGAAGGAAAAAAATGGAAGCAAGAGCAATCGCCAAGGGACTTAGAATCCCACCACGTAAAGCACGTCTAGTAATTGATCTAGTTCGTGGCAAAGATGTGGTAGAAGCAGATAGAATTTGTAGAAATTACAATAGTGAAGCTGCTAGATTAACTTTAAAAGTGTTAACTTCAGCTGTAGCAAATGCTGAAAACAACTTAGGTTTAGATAAAACTAAATTATATGTTAAGGAAGCATATGTTGACGAAGGGCAAACTTTAAAAAGAATGAATTTTGGTTCACGTGGTCACGTTGATCCAATTAAAAAAAGAACAAGTCATATTACAATTGTTGTAAGTGAGAGAAACTAAAGTAAAGGAGGAAAACTTGTGGGTCAAAAAGTTAGTCCAGTGGGACTTAGAATAGGCGTTAACAAATCTTGGCAATCATCTTGGTATGCTGAAGGACGCGATAATGCAAAGTATATCAAAAATGATGATAAGATTCGTAAAATGTTAGAAAAAAGACTAAAAGACGCATCAGTTTCAAGTATTCTTATTGAAAGAGACACTAAAAAGACTAATGTTGTTATAAACACAGCTAAACCTGGAGTTGTAATAGGTCATGGTGGAGATGAAATTGAAAAATTAAAAAAAGAATTAACTAAATTAGTTAACGAAAATATTCAAATCTCTATCAAAGAAGTTAAAAATCCAGATTTAGATGCTGCACTAGTTGCAGAAAATATTGCACGTCAAATTGAAGGACGTGTATCATTCAGAATTGCTCAAAAAAGAGCAATAAGAAATACAATGAAAGCAGGAGCAAAAGGAATTACCACTTCTGTATCAGGACGTTTAGGAGGAGCTGATATGGCTCGTACTGAAGGTTATACAGAAGGTAGTGTTCCTCGTCATACCTTAAGATCAGATATCGATTATGCTTGGAAAGAAGCTAATACTACTTATGGTAAAATCGGTGTAAAAGTATGGATTTGCAAAGGTGAAATACTTCCTGCTAAAAATAAGGGAGGTAATCAAGATGGCAGTAATTCCAAAAAGAACTAAATATCGTAATGTACATCGTCTTCCTTATGATGGAAAAGCAAAAGGAAATACTAAATTAAGCTTTGGAGATTATGGTTTAATGGCACTTGAAGGGGCATGGATAACTGATAGACAAATCGAAGCTGCCAGAGTTGCTATGACTCGTTATATGAAACGTGGAGGAAAAGTTTGGATAAACATATTCCCACACTTATCATTAACTAAAAAACCACTCGAAACTCGTCAAGGTAAAGGTAAAGGTTCTCATGATGCATGGGTTGCAGTAGTTAAAGAAGGAAAAATTATGTTTGAAATAGGAGAGGTTAGCGAAGAAGTTGCTCGTGAAGCATTAAGACTTGCTATGCATAAACTTCCTATCAAATGTAAATTTGTAAAGAAAGAAGAAAGCGGTGATTCTAATGACTAATAAAGAAATAAGAGAATTATCAAATGAAGAACTAATTTCAAAAATCGAAGAATCAAAAGCTGAATTATTTAACTTACGTTTCCAACAAGCAACTGGATCTTTAGAAAAACCTTCAAGAATCACAGAACTTAGAAAATTAGTTGCACGTATGAAAACAATATTACGTGAAAGAGAATTAACTAAATAATAGGAGGAAATTATGGAAGAAAAAAGAACTCATGAATTAGTTGGAACAGTTGTAAGTGATGTAAATGATAAAACAATTACAGTTTTAGTAGAAACTTACAAAAAAGATAAATTATATGGAAAAAGAGTTAAATATTCTAAAAAATATGCTGTACATGATGAGAAAAATGAAGCTAAAAAAGGAGATAAAGTCCTAATAGCTGAGACAAGACCATTATCAAAAACTAAACATTTCCGTTTAGTAAAAGTTATAGAAAAAGCAATTATTTTATAATTGAACGAGTGAAGGAGGATAAATATGATTCAACAAGAAAGCCGTTTAAAAGTAGCCGATAACTCAGGAGCAAGAGAATTATCCGTAATTCGTGTACTTGGGGGATCTAAAGTAAAAACTGGCAATATTGGAGATATAGTTGTTGCAACTGTAAAAAAAGCAACACCTAACGGAACTGTTGGCAAAGGAAAAGTTGTTAAAGCAGTTGTAGTTAGAAGTAAATTTGGTCTAAGAAGAGAAGATGGATCATATATCAAATTTGATGATAACGCTGCTGTTATTATTAAAGATGATAAGAGTCCAGTAGGAACTCGTGTATTTGGACCAGTAGCACGTGAATTACGTGATGGAAATTTTAGTAAAATTATTTCACTAGCTAAAGAAGTGTTATAAGAGTTTGGAGGAAGAAACATGAACTTTAAAACTGGAGATAAAGTGATTGTCATTTCTGGTAAGGATAAAGGTAAAGAAGGTAATATTACTCATGTTTTAAGAAAAGAAAATAGAGTAGTTGTTGAAGGAATAAATATCGTAAAGAAACATGTTAAGGGAAATGGCCAAACTGCTGGTTCAATTACAGAAGTAGAAGCACCTATTCATGCTTCAAATGTAATGATAGTAGATCCTAAAACAAAAAAACCTACTAGAATAGGACACACAACAAATAAAGACGGAAAGAAAATTAGAGTAACAAAAAAATCTAATTCAAGTCTTGATTAATTGGAAGGAGGGTATATATGAACCGCCTAAAAGAAAAGTATGAAAAAACAATCGTATCCGATTTAATGAGTAAACATAACTATAAAAATGTTATGGAAGTGCCAAAGTTAGAAAAAATTGTAGTAAATATTGGATGTGGAGATGCTACTACTAATTCAAAATTATTAGAAGCAGCAATGAAAGATCTTGAAGTTATAACTGGACAAAAACCAGTTGCTACAAAGGCAAAAAAATCTATAGCTGGATTTAAATTAAGAACTGGTCAAGCTATTGGATGTAAAGTAACTTTACGTGGGGAGAATATGTATAACTTCTTAGATAAATTAATTAGTATTACATTACCTCGTGTAAGAGATTTTAGAGGTATATCTAATAAGGCATTCGACGGAAGAGGTAATTACACACTAGGACTTACTGAACAATTGATATTCCCAGAAATCGAATATGATGATGTAGTTAAAGTACGTGGAATGGATATAGTTTTTGTAACAAGTGCGAAAACTGATGCTGAAGCGCAAGATCTCTTAAAAGGTTTCGGAATGCCATTTAAGAAATAATAACTTAGGAGGAAAATATGGCTAAGAAAAGTATGAAAATTAAAGCTAGTCGCGAACCTAAATTTGAAGTACGTAGATATACTCGTTGCAGTCGTTGTGGACGTCCACATGCTGTACTTAGAAAATACGGAATTTGTAGAATTTGTTTCCGTGAATTAGCTTATAAGGGACAAATACCAGGAATGAAGAAATCAAGCTGGTAATTAAAGAAGGAGGATAGTATGGTAACAGATCCAATCGCAGACATGCTTACACGTATTCGTAATGCAAATCAAATGCGATATAAAGAAGTTGAAGTACCCGCTTCAAAAATGAAAAAAGAAATTGCTAGAATATTAAAAGATGAAGGATTTATAGTTGACTATAAAGTAAAAAGAAATAATATTCAAGACATACTTGTTTTATCATTAAAATATGTTGACAAGGAAAGAGTAATCACTGGTCTTAAGAAAATTTCTAAACCAGGATTACGTGTATATGTAAAAGCAGATGAAGTTCCTACTGTATTAAATGGACTTGGTATAGCAATCATCTCAACATCTAAAGGTGTTATGACAGATAAAGAAGCTAGACAAAATTCATTAGGTGGAGAAGTTCTTGCTTATATTTGGTAGAAAGGAAGGAATCTTATGAGTCGAGTTGGAAATAGAAAAATTACTGTGCCAACTGGAGTAACCGTAACTGTTGATGGTAATGTTGTTACTGTAAAAGGGCCAAAAGGAGAACTTTCTACTGTAGTAAACGAAAACATTACTGTAAACGTTAATGAAAATGAAGTTACTTTAACAAGAAAAAATGATAATTATAAAAATTTTCATGGAACAGCAAATGCAAACATAAACAATATGATTATCGGAGTTACTGAAGGATTCGAGAAAAAACTAGAATCTGTAGGTGTAGGTTATCGTTTTCAATTAAAAGGTGCAGAATTAGTAGTAACTGCTGGATATTCTCATCCTGTTAATGTAAAAATTCCAGATGGAATCAAACTAGAAGTTCCAAGTAACACAGAGTTATTTATAAGAGGAATTGATAAACAATTAGTAGGAGAGTTCGCAGCAGATGTAAGAAAAATAAGAAAACCAGAACCTTATAAAGGAAAAGGTATTCGTTATACAGACGAACATATTCGTCGTAAAGAAGGAAAGAAAGCTTCTAAATAATTAAAGAGTAAAGGAGATAAGTTATGATCAAAAAAGTAGACCGTAATAAAGCACGTGAAGCAAGACATGCACGTGTTAGAAATAAAATAACAGGTACATCAAACGTTCCTAGATTAAATGTATTTAGATCAAACAGTAATATTTTTGCTCAAATCATTGATGATGAAGCTTCTAAAACTTTAGTAAGTGCATCTTCTATAGATAAAGAATTAAAACTTGAAAACGGTGGAAATATAGAAGCAGCTATTAAAGTAGGAGAATTACTTGCTAAAAAAGCAAAAAAAGCAAAAATATCAAAAGTAGTTTTCGATAGAGGTGGTTACCTTTATCATGGACGTGTTAAAGCATTAGCTGATGCTGCACGTGAAAACGGACTAGAATTCTAATAGGAGGTTAAAGATGGAAAAAGAAATCGAACAGGTTGAAGGAGTAAAATCTACAGAAAAAGTAGAAAAAACTGAAAGAAAACCTCGTCATTCAAAAGAAAAACGTGGACCTCGTCCAAAACAACAAAAACTTTATGAAGAAGAAGTTATTTCTATTGGACGTGTTACAAAAGTAACAAAAGGTGGACGTCATTTCCGCTTCTCTGCAGTCGTAGTTGTAGGTGATAGAAAAGGTAAAGTAGGACTTGGTACTGGAAAATCAAACGAAGTTCCAGATGCAATAAAGAAAGCAAGCCAAGCTGCAGCTAAGAATGTTGTAAAAATTTCTATAGTTGAAGGTACTATACCACATGAAGCAACTGGAGTATGTGGAGCAAGTAAAGTTATGTTAAAACCTGCTACTAAAGGTACTGGAGTTAAAGCTGGAGGACCAGTAAGATCAGTACTAGAGATGGCTGGTGTAAAAGATATTTTATCTAAATCATTAGGATCAAGTACAAAAGTAAATATGGCATATGCAACACTTGAAGCATTAAAATCACAAAGAACAGTAGAGGAAGTAGCTCGCTTACGTGGAAAAAAAGTAGAGGAGATTAGATAATATGAAACTACATGAATTACGCCCTAGTGAAGGTGCTTATAAAACTAAAAAAAGAGTTGGTCGTGGAGTTGCTTCAGGACATGGAAAAACTAGTGGAAAGGGACACAAAGGACAAAATGCTAGAAGTGGTGGAGGAGTTCGCCCTGGATTTGAAGGTGGACAATTACCATTATTTAGACGTTTACCAAAAAGAGGTTTCTCTAATGCTATGTTTAAAGTTGAATATGCTACAATTAATGTAAGTGATTTAGAAAAATTTGAGAATGGAGCAGTAGTAACTCCAGAATTATTAAAAGAAATGGGAATTTTAAAGAAACAATTATCAGGTGTTAAAGTATTAGGTAATGGAGAATTAACTAAGAAATTAACTGTAAAAGCTAGTAAATTCTCAAAATCAGCAATTGAAAAAATAGAAGCTACAGGTGGAAAAGCTGAGGTGATTTAATATGTTTGCAGGTGTTAAGCAAATATTTAATTCAAAAAATCGTGATTTATTAAAAAGAATATTATTTACTTTGGCTGCCTTATTCGTATTTAAGATAGGAACATCAATTGTTGTTCCAGGAGTTCATGTAGATCCATCAGGTATGACACTTGTTGAAATACTTGATGCGATGAGTGGTGGAGCATTTGCTAATGCATCAATCTTCGCACTTGGAGTTACTCCATACATTTCAGCTCAAATCATAATTCAACTATTATGTGCTGATATAGTTCCATATTTAGCTGAATTATCAAAACAGGGTGGCGTTGGAAGAAGAAAATTAAATCAAATAACTAGAATTACCGGAATAGTTTTAGCATTCCTACAAGGATATTTATATTCTTATGCATATATAGGAAGTGGAACTCCAATGGATTATATGATGTATTCATTAATACTAACAGCAGGAACTGCACTTGTTATGTGGATAGGTGATCAAATAACTGCTAAAGGAATAGGAAATGGTATGTCATTAATAATTATGGCAGGTATAATCAGTGTACTTCCAGGAATGTTTATAAATTTATGGAAAGAGTTATTTGCTAAAGGATTTATAGGAATAGCAATGTTTATTCTATTTGTAGTAATCTTTATAGCAATCATAGTAGGTGTTATTTATGTTGAATCAGCAGAAAGAAGAATACCTATACAGTATGCTAATAAATCTACAAGTGTTTTAGGAAAACAAAATTATATTCCATTTAAATTAAATAGTGCAGGAGTTATTCCAGTAATCTTTGCATCAGCACTATTATCAATTCCACAGATTCTTGCATCCGTAATAAAAAAAGGTGGTTTTGCCCCTTTTGTACAGAAATATTTAAATTATAGAACAGGAACAGGCTTAATATTATATATAATATTGATTTTAGCATTTTCTTACTTCTATACATTTATGCAACTTAAACCAAAAGAACTTTCAGATAACTTAAACAAGAATGGTGGATATATTCCAGGAATAAGACCTGGTAAAGAAACTGTAGATTATGTAAATACAGTATTAAAAAGAATAACAATAGTTGGAGCTACATTCTTAACTGTACTTGCAATTTTACCAATTGCATTCGACAGATTTTCGAATTTAACTACTTCTATTTCTATAAGTGGTACAGGACTATTAATCGTAGTTGGAGTAGCACTTGAAACATATAAACAACTTGAAAGTCAATTATTAAGTAGATCTTATGTAAAAGGAAGAAAAGGAATTAGAAGAGGATGAAAAATATAATTCTAATAGCGGCACCTGCTGCTGGAAAAGGAACAGAAGCATTAAAAATAAAAGAAGAGTACAATATACCTCATATATCAACAGGTGATTTACTTAGGAATGCTACTAAAGAAGATACAGAACTTGCGAAAGAAATAACTGAATTAATTAAGAATGGTAAACTTGTTAGTGATGAAATTGTACTCGAACTTTTAAAGTCAAGAATTTTAGAACAAGATTGTGTAAATGGATATATACTAGACGGATTTCCAAGAAATGTTGAACAAGCAATCGCATATGATAAGATTTTAGATGAACTAAATAAAGATATAGGCATAGTAATTGTATTAGACATAGATAAGGAAATCGCAAAATCACGTATTAGTGGTAGATGTTCATGTCCAAAATGTGGAAAAGTTTACAATGTTAATAGAGAAGAACTTAAACCAAAGAAAGATGGAATATGTGATGATTGTTCTACAACACTTAAATTTAGAGATGATGACAATCCTAATGTATATGATGAAAGATATAATACGTATTTAGAAAAAACTGAACCATTAATATCTTATTATGATAAAAAAGGAATTGTTTATCATGTAGATTCAAATGAAAATCCAGAAAAAACACATGAACAAGTTGTAAAAATCTTAGGAGATATAAATGATTAGTATCAAGACTGAAAGAGAGATAGAACTTATGCGTGTAGCTGGTGAAATAGTAGGAGATACACATAAGTATTTGATTCCGTATTTAAAACCTGGAATTACTACTAAAAAAATAGATTCACTAGCTCGCGACTATATCATAAAAAGAGGCGCAACCCCTTCTTGCTATCATTATGATGGATATCCAGGAAATATTTGTATATCTATAAACGAGGAAGTTGTACATGGCATTGCAAGCGAAAGAAAGCTATGTGAAGGAGATATAGTAACATTAGATATATGTGCATGTTACAAGGGATATCACGGTGATAGTGCTTGGACATATGCGGTAGGTGATATATCTGATGAAAAAAAGTATCTACTTGAACATACAGAAAAATCCTTATATGAAGGATTAAAACAAGTTAAAGCAGGAGCCCGTATCGGAGATATAGGTTATGCAGTAGAAACTTATGCAGAATCTCATAATTTAGGAGTGGTAAAGGAGTTAGTTGGTCATGGGGTCGGCAATCAGTTGCACGAAGATCCAGATGTACCAAATTATGGAAAGAAGAACACTGGTCCACTTTTAAAAGAGGGAATGGTTATTGCAGTTGAACCAATGTTAAACTTAGGTACTGCAGATGTTTGTTTATTAGATGATGATTGGACAGTAGTAACTGCTGACAATCAGCCATCAGCTCACTTTGAACATACAGTGTTAATTACCAAAGATGGGTATGAGATATTAACAAAGAGGTGAAAAAATGGCAAAAGATGATATAATTGAGATGGAAGGAAAAGTATTGGAAGTTTTACCAGGATATGAATTTAAAGTAGAACTGGCAAATAAAATTGTAATTACGGCTCACGTTTCGGGTAAAATACGAATGAACATGATTCGAATTTTAGCTGGTGATACGGTAATGGTTGAGTTATCAACCTATGATTTAACACGTGGTCGTATAACCTACAGAAAATAGGAGGTAATAAAAGATGAAAGTAAAACCATCAGTAAAACCAATGTGTGAAAAATGTAAAGTTATTAAACGTAAGGGTAAAGTAATGGTAATTTGTGAAAACCCTAAACATAAGCAAAGACAAGGTTAATAGGAGGTGTTAGAATGGCACGTATTAAAGGTGTAGATATACCAAATAATAAAAGAATAGAAATTTCATTAACTTACATATATGGAATTGGAAGAAGTCTTTCAAACAAAATATTAAAAGATGCTGGTATTAATCCAGATAAAAGAGCTGGTGAATTATCAAATGATGAATTAAATTTAATTCGTGATGAAGTTAACAAATACATGACAGAAGGAGATCTTCGTCGTGAAGTAAATATGAATATTAAAACTAAAATGGAAATTAATTCATATCAAGGAACTCGTCATAAAAAAGGTTTACCAGTAAGAGGACAACGTACAAATAGAAATGCCCGTACTCGTAAAGGTAAAGGTAAAGTAGTTGCTAACAAGAAAAAATAGTTGTGATTAAAGGAGGATAGATTATGGCTTATAAATCAAGAAAAAGAAAAGTTAAGAAAAATATACCAGAAGGTAAAGCTTACATTCATTCAACATTTAACAATACTATCGTAACTTTATGTGATAGTGATGGTAATGCTGTTAGTTGGGCTTCTGCAGGAACTTTAGGTTTCAAAGGAAGTAAAAAGTCAACTCCATTCGCAGCTGGTATGAGTGCTGAAGCAGCAGGAAAAGCAGCTTACGATATGGGAATGAGAAAAGTTGAAGTTTTTGTAAAAGGTTTAGGATCAGGTAAAGAAACAGCAATCCGTTCACTTCAAACAGCAGGTTTAGAAATTACATCTATATCTGA
>CANROP010000037.1 GCA_947632265.1 uncultured Bacilli bacterium | reverse complement strand
AGTGAAATCATTAATCTTTCAATTTCAGTAGCATATTCAGTTAGTTGATATCTAAATTTTTTATTTTTAAATTCTTCAATAGAAGTAGCATTCTTTGTATCTTGCATTTTAGATAAACTATACCAATCAGTTAATGTATCTAAATCTCTTTCACATTCTTCAAGTGTATAATCATTAAACAATTTATTATCTTTTAGTTCTTTATATACATCTTCTTTATATAACCAATACTCTAGTTTTTCATAGTGCATATAAAAAATTCTCATAATAGGTCTATAACGCCATGAATTTTCTGTATTTAAATACTTAGTTTCAAATATTTGCTTTGTTAACTTCTCATAAACTTCCATATATTCCCTCTTTTTTCATATATAATAACACATTTATAGTAAAATTAAAAGTATATTATAAATTAAAAAAGTACTTAAAAAAGCACCTATTTATTTAATTTCATTTAACTTAAGTTCATAGCCATATTCTTTATTTAACTTATATACCTCTAATGTTTGAACTAATTTACTTTTCCTTCTATGTCTACATTCTTTAATATAATTATTAATTTTTTTGTTGTTTGTTGGTAGAGCCATTAAACAGGACAAAAAACTAATATCATTCATAGTAATTAATCTAGAATAGAAATATGTATTAGTATTATTATATAGAGGGTTACTGAGTGCTAAATCTATTACCTTATACGTGCTACCTGTTACTACATCTTTAATCTCTACAAAACCATCTTGTTCTTTTTTTAATACCCTAAAAAAAGATAAAATAGAATTATTCATTGCATTTAGCATTTTAACTTTTTCTTCATTTTTAAATTTATTTTTTTCAATATATTGTTCTATAACACATTTCATATTTGGATGATTTTTATATATTGATATATCAACATATAAATTGATATCTGGATTTTTATTTAAATCAAAACCAATAGATAATAAATCATAATTATTTTTTGTTTCTTTAAGTATTTCATTAGATATATTATTTAATCCTATGGATAAATCAAATTTATCACTAAATATATAATTTGCCATACTATTTAATATTTTACTATGAAGATCTCGATATTTAAGGTATTCTTTAATATGCTTATTTTTCTTAAGTAAAAGTGTTCTCAAATTATTCATTCCATTAAAAATTAAATCTTCTAATTCTAAATCGTTTAAATCTTCTAATTCTTCATCGCTTAAATATTCTTTTATCATAAACCGCTCCTCAATTATTAAACACTAATACCTATATCAATTAGTAATCCATCATATACTAAGACATCTTTAAATGGAATAATCGATGTAATATATGCTTTTGGCAATTTATCATTTGGAACAAGGCTATCTATATTAGAAATTTTATTTTCAAAATCTATTTTCATATCTATACTAAAACTACTTTCTTACACGTTCATTACATTTCTCTAAATCAAATTCGTTAATGTCATAATTACCAAAGCTAGTATCATTACCATAGAATATATCTTCTAATCCCCAAGGTCCTCCAACATCTTCTATTATTCCATAACCTTTACCAGATAAAACTTCAAAATCTGTACTTCCATATCCATCAATTATTTTACTTAAAGTTAAATTGAATACCCAATTATCTCCAAAGTCATAAACAATTTTAAATCTTTGTTTTTCTTTTACATCTAAATTAAATAATTCTAAATCATTATAAGCCTCATCTAAATAAATTTTTCTAATTTTAATACAATAAGAATGAGATAAATCACCATTCATAGATAAAATTACACGCTCGCAAAAGTCATCGATCAAAATATTATTATTTACAACTATTTTTCTTTTAATTTCCTTATCAAAGCCATCTAGGGAAACGTTAAAAACATATCTTTTAGGAGATAATCTACTTTCTCTATCAATTATATAATCTGCAATTTTTTTATTACATTCTTTGCAATCAAACTCTTTTTGTAAATACTCTTTTTCAGTTTTATTTAAATAATCTTCTCTTGTATTAAATATAATTCTTAGATGAAATAAATCCATATTGTCTAATATTCCATAGCCTTTACCAGATAAAACTTTAAAAATTAATTTATCCTCTGATTCATAAATTTTATTAACTTTAATTTTGAAAAGAAAACCATTTTCGGGATCATATTTTAAAGTAAAACATTTATTTTTTTCTAAATTTAAATCTTTAAATAATAAATTTTCTAATTTTTTTTCAAATTCAGTTTCTTCAACTAAATTTGGATAGTATGTAACAAATCCACATTCAAATTCATAGATTGGAATTTTACTACCATTCATAGAAATAATTATAAATTCACATAAATCTATTAAACTTATATTTTCATCAACTTCAAATTGTCTATTTATTTTACTTTCAAATTTTTCTAAAGCTATATTTAATAATACTTTCATACTAACTACCTCACAATCTATTTAATCAACATTTAAAATCAATTCTCTTAATTTGTTAATTTGCATGTTTAATAAAATACATATTTTTTCAATTCTTCTATCACTCATTTTGGTCAAAGATTGATATTGATGTAATAAATTATCAAACCATTCTACTATACCATCTAATTTACTTATATCTATTCTTTTTATATTTTTAACTACTTTTATTATTTCATCAAAGGGCTTTACTTCATAAAATAATCTTCCACTACCTGAAATATGTACTTCTTCATCATCATAATATTCAATATTTAAACTTTGACCATTATCAAATATTGGAGCAACATCTAACCATTCTAAAGTATTAACATCTCTTATAATTCCAAAGTTATTTAAGTGTCTATCTTCATTCATAATTATATAGTCTAAAATAAACATATTTTCAAGCTTTTCTCTAGCACTTTCTATACCATTATCTTCTAACTTTTTAATATATTCTTCATAATCTTCTAAATTATCATGTCTTTTCATATCATTTTTAATTTGATGGCAAGTAATAAATTCTGTATCTTTAGTAATAAAACATGGACATTTAGATACTATTATATCTTTATATGTATCTATTGTATATTCTACATGATTAAATCCTAGTCTATCACATATTTTGCTTGCTAATACTTCATTAAAAGGTTGTAATATTTCGTTTTTATACCCACCTTTTAATAAATATCTTGTTCCATTACCTATAATCCAAGCTTTTTTAAGCATTCCATCTGTAGTATTATTAGGAGTTTTTAAAGAAGCTTCTTTTGTTATTGTTTTACTATTAGTTGATAATGATGCTTCCATAAATTCTGCATAATCAAAATCATTATCAAAAAAATTAATATCATCATATGAAATATTACTACCTACTGGTTTTAACCAATATTGATCTGATAAAGATAATCCAAAAGCTTTATCTAAAAGTTCATAGGGAGCTGTTATATTTAATCTATGTAATAATAAATCTAATTTGTCACGCCATGATGGTATACCTCTCCCTTTAAACCATTCACTTAAATTAGTTCTAAAAGAAGTATTATTAATATCGTTTTCTATATAAAAACTTTTCAAAATATATGGAGCATAATTAATATCTTTAATCTCATATATTTCATCAAAAAACTTTGAAGTTTCATTATATAAAGCAACTAATACTTCTACTTTTTTATTCATAAGTATACATTTCATATAAATACCTCGCTTATAAATTTTACAATCAATACAAAAATAGTTATTTAATATCAGGCTTTTTCTTAATTAATTTCTTTGTTATAGGTGAGAAACTAGTTGATTATAATTACTTTCTAAAATAATTTCAGATACTTTATAACCAAGTTCAGTTTTCTTATATTTATTAATTATCTTTTTGATACGATTATCTTTTGTTAAATCATAATATGTAGAAACTAACAACATTTTCTTTAAATACATCTCATCATCTATCCAACTTTCTAAAATATCTACTAAAAATAGTCTTGACAATGCATAAAAATCAGTAAAATCCTCTCTATAATTTATTTCATTCATTGAAATATTACACAAAGCTTGATTGTAATTTTCTTCTTTATATAAATTATCACCATAACTATCTAATAAATATAATAATCTAGATTTTGAATTTTTTAAATCTTCATCATCGTATTCATCAAATTGACTATAATATTCAATATTTTTTTCTATAAGTTTCTTTCTATAATCTGTAGTTCTCTTACAGTCAAACTTCTTTTATTTTCATATTCTAATATTGTTCTAAATGCTAAATACATTATAAAATCAAAATAATTTTTCATGTTCAAAAACACCTCAGTATAATTATTATATCAAATTTATAATGAAAGTTCCATTATCATGTTAGGTAAATGAAATTATATTTTTATAGTTGTTGTAAGTTTTTTAAATACTAGTTCTTTAACATAAAACTATAAAAAGGCAGTAATGCATCTAATTTCTCATATTTTCTATTAATATACCAACATTTGAGCCGATTTTATCTTTAAGTTCTTCTACATTTTCACAATAATTCTTCTCTCGTTTTATAGCATCATCAATTTTATCAACAAATATATCAAAATTTAAATTAGATTTGTCATATCCTATTATTTCAGAAAGCATTTTATCAGAATATTTCCTTGATTTTTTACTTGAATTAACTCTTTTATTTTCTAACAACTTATTAAAATCTAAATTATCAAACTCTTCAAAATGCATTAACAGCCAAGCTTCAAAGCATGGATTACTTACATATAATCTAATATTGTTTTCTCTACATTTATTGACTAGATTATCATATTGGTCTGGTTTAAAACTACCTTTATCTCTATCAACGATTAAATTAATGACATCAATTTCTGAATTATAATCTAGAATAATCCTCTGAGATTCTAAATAATCAATAATCTCGGGTGCAACATTTTGAAAAACATCATCCTTATAAATATCCATGATTATATTATCAATCTCATATAGATTTATTAAATCATTTGCATAATTTTCGATATAAAGACTTGCTATAGATATTAGTTCTTCTTTATTAAATAAATCTTCGTTTTTTATAAAATCAACGATGCATTTATACAAATTCTCTTTACTAATAACATTTTCTGTACTTTGAGATTTGATATCATTTGCCATTTTTAATGCATATTTAGGATGACTTTTAGACGAATCATCTAAGCTCCTAAGAACACTAACCAAAGATAGTGACTGATTTATTGCTAGTTTCTCTCTATTAACTATTATGCCATTAAAATACATGGGTTCAGTTACTGCACCCTCATATATTAAGAAATATTTAGGCATTTCAACCATTATTTCATTTGGTCTTTCAGCAAATTTACTATTTGTCTGTACTCTCATTGTTTACTCCAGGAAAATCTATGAAAATAGGAACTGCACCATATCTTCCATCCAAATATGCTTTATCTATCTTTCTATCAAATCTAGCATCATCTTTAAATTGTTCAAGTGAATATAATTTTGTTGATCCATCTTTTTTCTTTTCAGAAAACCACACCTCATCTCTTCTTAAAACATTATAACTTAATAATCTAGATTCATGTGTAGTAATTATTAATTGAGTATTTCTATTTTTTAATAGTTTTAAAAAGCAATTAACAAATCTAACTGTAAGAGAAGGGTGCAAACTCCTATCTATCTCATCGATAATAAAAACTTTGTTATTAGATAATAATATATCAATTAATTCTAAAATTCTAAGTGTTCCATCAGATTCTTCATAAGTATCAAAATACGTATCAGAATTACTGTGCACTAATTTTATAACTTTTACATTAAGATTTTCATCTTTGTTATTACCGCTTATTGTGTATATACAATTTTCAATTCTTAATGTTATATCAAATTTAGACACGGTATTCTTTAATTGATTTATATCAGATGTAAGTTTATTATATTCTGGTAAAGATAACATATCTTTGATTTCTGACATGTTTGATTCACATTCTAATAAATCATCAATATCTAATCCAAGCATTTTTAATAAAGGTTTAATATCATTTTTAAATTGTGAAAAATAATTAAATTTAATTTCTCTATTTTGGTTAGGTAACACTAGTTGCAAATCATTTATAAAAAAGTCAAAGACATTCTCAAAATCGATAAATGAAGATGTTTTCATATCATTCATTTGTATTCTTCTTGTCATCTCTGTAAGAAAAAAGATTTTATTATTATTTAATATATCACTTTTGCAAACGTTGAATCTACTTGCATCAGTTTTATTTTTTATTTTCAAATCTGTTTTAATAGTTTTTTTAATAGCATCTCTTTCAAATATCACAACTTGATTTTTTTTTGTCATATCAATAAGCCACTCTGAAACTATTTCTTTTTTATTAATATTCACTTCAAATCCATATGAATATAACTTATTATTTTTTTCAATTTCATATTCAAAATAAGAAGGTATCTCCTTATTTTTTTCATTTATCCTAAAATATTGATTTGAAAACAATCCTTGAATATTATTAAGTAATAATTTTTTCCCTAAATCAATAGCTAAAACTAGGTTTGATTTGCCAGATGCATTAGCACCATATATTGAACTAAATTTTAATATTTTTAAATCATTAATATTCGATATATGCTCTGGAAAATTTCTTGTTTTTCCAGCAACCATTGAAAAGTGTTGCACATCATTAAATGACCTAAAATTCTTAACTTTAAATCCGATTAACATTGTAAATCCTCCTTATACTAATAACATTATATTATATTTTTTCACATTTGTGAATGTTATTATACATTATTTTTTCAAAAAATCAACTTTTTTTACGATTTTTTCACATTAAAAGGCATAATTTATATGTAATCAGTTCCTACACAGCACAACAAAAATTCTATTATAAGGTATTACTTTATATCAAGCATTTCTATTTCTCAATTATTTCATACCCGAGTTTTTCATAAGTCTTTTTTCTTCTTTCAAACATTCTTCTTGTTTGACTAAAATTATCATCAACATAATCATATACTATAATTTCTTTTTTGTTATCGCTTTTTCTATGTAATCTTCCAGTATACTGTGTTACTTTTGTTATTCCAGATATAGGCATTGTTAAAAATAAAACATCAAGCATGGAATCATCAAATCCCTCACCAATATAAGAACCTGTAGCCAAAATAATTTTATTTTCATTATTTTCTATAATATTTTTTTTATTTTCATCATATTTTTTTAGTGTTTTCTTACCAATACCACCATGATATAAGAACAAATTAGGTGTTAATTTAACTAATTTTTCTTTAAAGTATTCTAAATGTTCTAATCTTTCAGTTAAAACTAAAATATTTTTACCTGAATTAAATTCTAGTTCTATATCTTTAAGTATTTTTTCACTTCTTATAACATCTTTAACTATAAAATTATTAATTTCATTTATAGTGTAATTTGTTATATTTTTATCAACAAAATTTAAATGATTATTTTTTACATAAACTCTCATAGGAAGATTTAAATTTTTATTAAACTTTTTAAAATCTACTTCATATCTTATATTTCCACATTGCATTTTAATTATTGGGGTATGTCCATTTTCTCTATTTGGAGTAGCAGTTACTCCATAAACATATTTTGCATTAACAGTATTCACCGCACTTTCATAAGTATAAGCTGCTAAATGGTGGCATTCATCTATTATAATCATACCATAGTTTTTAACTATATCATTAAATTTACCTTTATTCCAAATAGATTTAATACTAGCAACATCAATAATATTAGTTATGTTATTTTTTCCTCCGCCAATTTGGCCCACATCATCAATATCTAAAAACTCTTTTATTCTATCTTTCCATTGCCTCAAAATTTGTAATTTTTCAGTTATAATAAGTGTATTTACTTTCTTTTCAGCAATCATTTTACAAGAAATAACTGTTTTTCCAAAACCAGTTGGTGCATATAAAATACCAGTATCATATTCCATTAATTTATTTAGGGCAGTTACTTGATCATCCCTTAAAGTTCCCTTAAATTTTACATCTATAACATTTCCTAAATTCCTTTTATCTTTTAAATTAATTAAAACATTTTTACTATTACATAAATCACATAAATATTCATATGTACCTCTAGGTAATTTTAAATACTTATCATCTTCTTTACTACAATCTATTACCATTGGAATATTATAGACAGACATTCTCATCCTTTGCTTTTTATAAAACTCTGGATTAGCAAATGTAGCAAGCCTTCTAAAACTGTTTTTTACTGTTGATGTTAACTCAGCTTTATCTATATAAACCATATCCTCTAATATAACATTAATAGTTTTAGGATATTTGAAATTATTTTTATTTTTATTATTAACTTCTTCTTTTATATCTAAATTTTCATGGCTTATGTCTATTGTTTCGTTTGATAAAATTTTTATTTTTTCAATTACTTCATCACAACTTAATTTTTTAATACTATTTAAATAAGAAAATTGCCCATTAATTTTTAAAAAGTTTCTATCTATAAATAGAGTATTACCATATTTAGAAGGTTCATTTTGAAATGGAAGTGCGATTAAATTACCATATCCACCATTTGGTAAATAATCTTGACTAGGAAACATTCTATCAAATGATTCAATACTTAAATTATCTCTCACTTCCATAGTTTTAGATAATAATAAACTTCCTAACTTTCTTGCAGTTTGAGCTTTGATATTTGTTTCAAAAAAAATCCATACGTGTATACCTTTACCTGATATGCTCCTCTCTAAACATGCAGGAATATTGTATTTGTCACATACACTTAAAAATGCAAGTACATCATCTTTAATATTATTTTCATTTTTCTTATCATCAAAATCAAAAGCTAAAAAGTAACAAGTATCATCATCTAACATAGGATATATCCCTATCGGGCGATTACCAAATATATGATTTTTAATTACATCAGAAGTTAAAGGTTTATTTTCCCTATATTTACAACTCTTACAAGACCTCGCCATTGTTTTGTTGCACACACCTTTTTTCCATTCGTTCATACAAGAAGGGATATAATATTTTTTGTTTGTATCTTTATTAATAGATAAATATGGATATACATCATCTCTACCCTTAAAATAATTCATAAAAATATTTACTTTTTCTAAAGTTGTAAATTGCTTTAAGTTATTATAATTACATTTATTTTCTAAAACTGAAATTTCTTTTAATAGGTTTTCTACTTGTTCTTTTTTTTGCTTTATTAAATTAATTACTTCTTCATTAGTCATAATACCTCCAAACTATTTTAATACATATAAATCATTATACAAAAAATAAGAATTTGTTATTAAATATTTATTATCTACTTATGTTTAATAATATTTTTGATAGTAAAATTAGGATAAGCATTTTTGATATGACGATATAAAATTGAATTTTTTTCTATCCAATTTATAACATTTTCTCTTATTTCATCCGTATTATCTTTTTTCTGTAATTTTATATTTTTTCCAATTTTATTTAAAACATTAAAAGATATAATGTTATCTAATATAAATATTATAATTAAAATAATCCCTAAAATTAATCTAATATTTATATTTATTGAAGTTATGATTTTTATTAAAAAAGGATTTAAAATATAAAAACATAATGTTCCTAATATACCGAATGGAATCATAGTTTCTAAACAAATACGACCATTTATATTAAACTTTCTATTTGAATAATCCCACCATCTAGCCTTAAATATTTTTTCCATTAAATAAGATGTAATATATTCAAGTACTGAGCAAATTAATATAGATTTTAAAAATACTGATAATATATCATTCGTATTGTTTCCTATTAATAATAATATACCTAAAACTCCAAATCCATAAATTGGACAATATGGGCCAATTAAAAATCCTCTATTAACGAATTTTCTTTTATAAATAAAAGCCATACATACTTCCATACACCAACCTAGAAATGAATAAGATATAAAAAGTAAAAAAAACATTATAAATTTATCAAACATACTACCACATTCCTCTTGATACTTAAACTTAAACATTTTAATACAGAATACTTTTTATTACATTCTCATTATATCACACGATTAAGTTATTTCAAAATATTTCCATGCAAAAAACCCATAAAGGGTTTTTGAAACAGTCGAAATAATTTTCATTTACTGAATTGATGTTAATATATTTAAAAGTTTAAAAGGCATTTTGCCTACATATTAATATTCTCTATACTTTAACAATTTTATTTGTTAAATAAATCACTATGACTTCCCGTATCTATTAATAAAAGCAATAACTCGTTATCGTTATATTGATAAATTAATAGCCAATCGGGTCTTATATGACACTCACAACAATTTTTATAGTTCTTATCATCTATTAGTTTATGATTTCTATATTTTGGGTCTAGTTCCTCTTTTAAGTGCTAATATATCGATAACGTCTAATAACTCATCAACATTTTTATTTTGTTTTTGTATTTTCTTTAATGATTTTTTAAACTTTGTAGAAAATACTACCTCATATTTATAATTAGTCATCTGATAACAATGCTTTCTTTAAATCTTCCCTATTATTGTACCTAGGGTATTTTTGGGGATTATTAATCATTTCATTTACTTCCTTTAATGCTTCTAACATTTCTTTACTAGGTGTTGGGTTTACTACTTCAAAAGGTACACCATTTCTTTTAACTACTTGCATTAAGGCCATATTAATAAATGTACTCATATTTAAGCCTAATCCTTTTAAAATAGTTGTTGCCTTGTCTTTTATTTCTGTATCTACATTAATGTTAATAGCACTTGTCGTACTAGCCATAAAAAATCATCTCTCTTTCTATTTATAATAATAGCATATAGTTTTAATAACGTCAAGTTGTTTGCTACATAATAACTATTTAACTACTACACTATATCTATATTATTATTATGTTTCTGTTCTTAATTTTGATACATTATATTTATATTTTTTATAATATATCATATATAAAACGAGTGTATCTTTAATTAGTTCATCTATATTTCTCATAAAATTTTTTTAAGTGAAATTTTTTTATTATTTTTAGTGTTGCCTACCTGTTGCCTACTTGTTGCCTACGAACGAAATCTAACGGTGTTTTATGAGTATCTTAACAAAAAACCCCATAAACATCTAAGTTTATGAGGTTGAAAGAAACATTGTTTACTATCTCTTTGAGAATTGAGGTGCACGACGTGCAGCTTTTAGACCTGGTTTTTTTCTTTCTTTAGCTCTTGAATCACGAGTAATAAATCCTGCTTTTTTTAGTATTTTTCTATAACTGTCTTCACTATTTTCATTTGCTTTATCGTATTCAAGTAAAGCTCTAGTAATTCCTAAACGAATAGCTCCTGTTTGTCCACTAGCTCCTCCGCCAGTTACTTTAACTTCGATATCGAAAGTATTTTCATTGTTAGTTGCTACTAAAGGTTGTTTTAAATCCATTACATAAGTTGCATATGGCATAAATTCATTAACATCTACACCATTAACAGTAATTTTACCACTACCAGCAGTCATTTTAACTTGAGCTACTGATGATTTTCTTCTTCCTGTTCCTATAAATACTTTTGCCATTTAAAAACCTCCTTATTTAACTTCCATCTTAACTGGCTTTTGTGCCATATGTGGATGTTCCATTCCTTCATAAACAAACAATTTAGTAATTACTTTTCTTCCTAGTCTAGTGTGAGGAATCATTCCTCTAACAGCTCTTTCAATCATCTCAACAGGATAACTTTCCTTCATCTCTTTAGCAGTTCTTTCTCTTAATCCACCAGTATATCCGCTATGATCATAGTAAACTTTGTCATTTAGTTTGTTTCCTGTTAATTTAACTTTTGAAGCATTAACTACAATTACATAGTCTCCACAATCAATATTTGGAGTATATGTTGGTTTGTGTTTTCCACGTAGAACATCTGCTACTCTTGTAGCTAAACGTCCTAAGCTAACACCATCTGCATCGATAACATACCAATTACGTTCTACAGTTTCTTTCTTTTGCATATAAGAATTTTTCATATATTCTTCTTTCCTTCCTTTACATATAGCAAGTTTTCCCAAGACTCACTAAATGTGGGATATAAAATGTACCAACTAAAATAATACTAAAAAATACTAAAAAAGTCAATAAAAATATATTATTTTACTAACTTTTCTCAATTCTCAAAGTAAATGAAACTTTTATATATCCGATTTCACTTACTTCGAGAATAATAATTTCATTAACTT
>CANROP010000036.1 GCA_947632265.1 uncultured Bacilli bacterium | reverse complement strand
CTCTATTAGGGTAAAGCCATTATTTAATTCTAAATGACCTTATGAATACATTTCAGTTATGAATACATTTTGAAAATAACCCTTATTTTATGGTTTTTTTTTATTTTTTTGTATCCATAATATTCATATATATGGTACTCTTATTTTGTGAAATAAAGAAAGGACTGATAAAATATGATTTCACAAAATAAGTTAAAGTTTTATAACTTTTCAAATGAATATTTAGAGTATTCAAAACATTTAGATACTTTAAATATGAAAAAAAATTCTAAAGATTGGAGGTTAAAACACATTAAAGGTTTTGATAGTTATTTGTATAATAATGAAATAACTTATTCTAATTTAGAACCAACTATTATTTATGATTATATGGATAGTATTTCTAATTTGTCACTACGTACTAAAGAAAACCGAGCAGTATGTATTAGAATGTTCTTAAATTTTCTTTTTAAGCAAAATAAAATTAGTTTTTCTGGACAACAAGTATTTCCAAAAATAAAAAGTACAAAACATTCAACTTTACCAAGTTATTATACCAATGATGAATTAAATTTGTTAATACAAAATTTAGATCCTAAACTAAAAACTTATAAAAGAGATTTAGCTATTTTATTAATTTTTATTAATTATGGTCTAAGATTAAAAGATGTTAAAAATTTAAAATTCAGTAATATAAATTGGAATGAAAACAAGATACAAATAGTTCAAAATAAAGACAACGAAATTAATACATTTGTAATGTCTGAAGACATTAGATATGCACTATTAGATTATATAAAAAATGAAAGAATTGAATCTGATAGTGAACTTATTTTCTTAACTGTTGATGGCAAGCAAATTAGTGATGGTGGTTTTTATAATATTGTAGCTCATGCATTTAAACGAGCTAATATAAATACAACATGGCGTCATCACGGTTCACACAGTTTAAGACATAGCTTAGCTATCTCACTTTTAAATCAAAATATAGGAATAAATGAAATAAAAAATATTTTAGCCCATGATAATATTGAAACAACATTTATCTATTTAAAAGCAAATATCAACGAATTAAAAAAATTTGCTTTGGAGGTACCACAATGGAAAAAGTAGGTCCTTTCAAACAAATCTTAAATAACTTTTTCAAATATAAAAGAAGTTTAGGATATAAATATAATAAAATAAATAATTATTTTTTGATAGATGAAATTTTATTAAAAAATAAAATATATGACTTAAGCGATACAAAGAAAATATATGAAGTTCTAATTGAAAAAGAAACAAATGAAAATTGTAAAATAAGAAATTATAATTGTTTAAAGCAATTATATAAATATTTAGAAATAATAGGATATAAAGATTTATATCTGAAAGAATACAAATCTAAAATAGTATCAGACTTTAAGCCTACAATATTAACAACAAAACAACTAAATACATTTTTTAAAACATTAGATACATATTGTAAAAATTCTAAAGAAAAAGAAGACTATATTTATTCGATAATTTTTAGATTATTGTATAGTAGTGGTTTAAGAATAAGTGAATGTTTATCCTTAAAAATAACCGATTATTCTAAGGAAAAACAAACTATTTTCATATATCAATCAAAAGATAATGTAACAAGAGAAATACCATTATCAAATAGTATGAATCAAATTTTAAAATCATATATCTCAACTAAAAAGAATAATAATTATTTGTTTGAAATAAATAATCAAAAGATATCTTATAAACAGGTATCACGTATTTTTAAAGAAGTATTAAAAAAATTAAATTTTGAGTTTAGAATCCATGACTTACGCCATCTTTTTTCAGTAACTACATTTAATAATTTATTTAAGAAAAAATATGATGAATATTGGATATTGTTTTATTTACATATTTATTTAGGACATAAAAATTGGAAAAGTACAGAAAACTATCTACAATTTACATCTAGCCATTTAAAAAAAGCAGTAAATCAATGTTCAAGATTTTATAGAAATGTAGGTGAAAAAGATGAATAATTATTTTCACCATTATGTTTCAATGTACTTTGATTATTTAATAAATATAAGAGGTTATAGTAAGAATACAATTTTAACTTATAGAAATGCATTTATAGATTTAATAAATATGTTAAAAAAGAAAAAAGTAAATATCAATGAAATGACAATTACTGAATTTTCAAGTGAATTAATAATGAAATATATAATCTATTTAAAAGATGAAAGGAATAATCAAGCAATTACAATAAATAATAAATTAGCGGCAATAAAAAGTTTTGTGAACTTCTTAAAGTTTAAAAATTTAACAACATTAGAAGTATGTGTACAAATTGAAAATATAAAACCATTAAAAGTTTCAAAAAAGATACCTGACTATTATTCTATTGAAGAAATAAATTATTTAATAAAATCAATAGATTTAGAGAGTACTAAAGGACTACTATATTTGTCAGTAATAGTTTTATTGTATGAATGTGCCTTAAGAGTAAATGAATTATGTTCATTAAAGAAAAAAGATATTAGGAATGAAGGAAAAACAATTTCAATTTTTATAGAAGAAAGTAAAAATGGAACGTCTAGGACAATTCCAATGGATACTAAATCATCAAGTATAATAAAAAAATATTTAAGTGAAAATATAATGGAAGAAGAAGATTATTTATTTCATAAAAAAGATAAAACACCATATACAAGAGATGGGATAAATAAAATGTTAGGAAGAATAATGACTAACGCGAAGAAAAAATGTAAAAACAAAGAATACTTTAATAAAAAAATTCATTCTCACATGTTTAGACATTCTCGCTCTACCCATATGTTAGATGCAGGAATAGATTTGGCAACAATAAAAGAATTTTTAGGACATAAAAGTCTAAATTCTACAGCAATATATCTACACTTAACAAAAAGAAAAGAACAAGATATAATCAATAAAAACATGCTAAAAAAAGAAATTAACTTGCATCGAACGCAAAAAGAAAAAAATAATTTAGAAAATTATTTGCGTAATCTAGGGTAAAAAAGTTAAAAATATTATGAATACAAAAAAGTTATAAAAAGCCCACAAAATAAGGATTATTTTCAAAATGTATTCATAACTGAAATGTATTCATAAGGTCATTTATGAAGACGTCGTCATAAATGACCCCCCCCCCGTACGAACATTTGTTCTAATCATAACTTTTACCTCTTTCCTTTCTCTATTAATAGTTACATTTTTTATATGTATTCCTATTACTTCTTAATATTACCATGTTTTTTTACTTTTTTCAATACCATATTTTTTTAATTTATTTTAACAAATTATTCACAAACTTAATATATTCATTTATCACATCACTCGTTTTACTAGAATAAATTTCTTCTTTAGCTAAATCTATATTATCAGTAATAATATTATCAACGTTAAGGTCTATCATATTATCTATACTTTCTTTAGTATTTACTGTCCATGCATATAATTCTTTACCAGAATTATGAACTTTTTTTACTAAAGTTTTTGTTATACTAGATGCTTCTACACTAAAACTATCAGCAGCTATTAAGTCAGTTATATTACCGTATGCTAAACTCATTACATAAACTGTTTTTATATTATTATCATATTTTTTTACATTTTCAAGTACGTTATATACTTGAGATGTAACAACACAATTACTTGAAAAATTATACTCGTTTATAATATCGACAACCATTTTTTCAAAATCTATTTCTCTTCCTGTAGGTTTTAATTCTATATTAAGTTTAATATTATTATCTAAAGCATACTTTATAACCTCTTTTAAAGTTGGAATTCTTTCATCACTAAATTTACTATTTAAATGACTTCCAGCATCTAAATCTTTTATTTCATCATAAGTTACTTCCCAAGTATTTTTATCTAATCCTGTAGTTCTTTTTAAATTAGTATCATGTAAAACTATTATTTCTTTATCTTTAGTTTGTTGTACATCAAGTTCAATCCAATCTGCTCCTAATTCTTTAGCTCCTATAAAGGCACTCATAGTATTTTCAGGATAATTAATAGATGCTCCTCTATGAGCAGTTACTTCTATTTGTCTTATATACTCTATTTTTAAATCATAATATCCATTTATTACTGAATATGTAAATAATGTACCACTAAATATACATAAAATAATAATACAGTATTTTAAAATATTAAATTTTTTATTAATTTTTTTATTATCTTTATAATATGTTTTTACATGAACAACATTCTCTTTTATTTCTTCTTTATGTTTATAAAATCTAACACTTATAATAGCATAACTAATAGGAGTTGCCATAAGTACTAAAACTATATAAGATAAAGCTATTAAAAACCAAATCATAGTAATAGAAAAACTACTAATTAAATTTTTACCAAGATATTTATATAGTAAACTTATTATAAAAATACCTAATAATATAAATACTATATACAAAAGTACTATAATAATCTGAGTTATAATAATACTTATAAAATCTTTTAATTTATTTTTTTTACTTAAATTTATACTTTTCTTTTTAGATTCTTTAAAATTACATTCTTCAAGTACAAAGTAATGAATAACATATAACCATCTAAATAATATAATAGTAAGACTTATAATTAATACAAAATATAATATAGATAATATACTATTTTTATTTATATAATCTAATATAAATTCAGGCACTGATATAGTTGATACAAATCCTGATGATATTCCTATATTTAAAAAAGGTATTAAAAATATAACTAAAATTGGAAATAATAAATTTTTCTTTTTAAATATTCTAAGTGATTTCTTACATGCAACTATAAATGCATTTTTAATCGTTATTTTTTTCTTTTGATAAGCATTATCTAAAATAATTATTATTGTACTAATATCAATTATCGTATAAAATGTAATAAACATAATTAAAATAAATAAAAATATAAGTGTGATAGGATTTAGTAAAAATGGAATAATGTTTTCTAGTGTTAAATAGTTATATCCACTTATGTGTGTTATTAATTTAAATAAAGATAAAAATATTGGTCCAAAAATAACTACTGAAATTATTTTATAAATAAGTTCAAAACCTATTAAAGTTTTTATATTGTATAAAAGTATATTTTTTATATTTTTCTTCATATTATCCCTCATTTAATTATTTAAAACTTACATAATGTATACCTATACTTTTATATACATCAGATGCCCTAGGTAAACTAAATATTCTAGCTATTAATAAGTTATATATTTCATCTATAAATATTATAGAAAATAAAGTAATACTTATTATTAAGAATTTCTTTTTATTCATTTTACTAGCTAAATTAAATAACATAGGAACAATACCATAAATTAATAATAATCCAGATATTCCAAAGAAAGATACACTTCTTAAACAGACAAATCCATCTATATTTCCAAAGTTAAGTATTTCATTATTGTAATCCCAACATCTAAGTCCATTACCTATAACATACATTCCAAGTCCAGAAAAATATTCTAAGACTCCACATAATACAAATCCTATTAAAAATACTTTTAATGGATTTTTTCTAAGTTTATAAGTTAATAAATATATTAGGATTGCTCCTGTTGCATATATATTTATCCATGGTAAGAAGTTACCACCTCTCCAAAAGAATTGTTTCATTCCTCCATTAAAGTAATAGAAAATAAATTCGTATAAAAAGCCAAAAAATCCAGCTATAACAATCATTAAGCAAAATATACCAATCATTGTTTTTTTATCAAAAGAATGATCTTCATTTAAATATTTTTTATAATACTCCCTCATAATGCACTCCTAACTACTATACTATTTATATTTTACTATAATTCATAAATAAAGTCATTATTTTTATTTAAATAGTTGTGATAAAAATTATTATATTTTTATTAATTATTTTTAATTTTATTTGTTAGTATATAATAAATATCATACCAAGTGTGTGCCCTAAAGATATTATTTCCTATACAAGATTTATTATATGAAGCATTAAAACATATAACTGGTATTATTTTTGATATTTTATTTATATTATCAACTTTATCTTCAATCATAATATCTATATTATTATCTTTACAAATATCAAACTTATCTTCAGGACTAAAAATTATTTTATCATAGTTTATTTTGTTTTGCTTTAACCATTCTTTTACAATTAATCTCATGTTTTTTCCTAAATCATCATCCCTATCTGTTAGATAACGTGCAGTTATTATATATATTTCATAGCCTTTTTCTTTTAATATATCTATAACTTCACCAGCAAATTTTCTTGCAGGTTCATTTTTTGCATAATCGTATAAATATTTTTCCCAAAACTCTGAATCCATTTCTTTAGTTACATCAAATATAACATCGCTATCATATCCATCAGGAACTACTATATTTTTGTTATATTTTATGAAAAATTTACTGCCAAAATCTAGTTGCCATTTTTCAAAATCGGTTAATACTCCATCTATATCTATTCCTATTCTCATTAATACCACCTTTTTCAAATACTGATATAAAAGATAACCCCTTAAATTATTTTGATAGACTTGTCAAAATACGTAGGGGATTAAATATTTTGTTATAACAAAATAAAAGATGAAAACAATTATCTTAAACTTTAAATGGTGCTTTTTTTGTAAATTTTATGCAAAAATTATTAGGGTCAAAATCTAATTTTCCAAACGAGTAAATGAATAACTTTTTCAAATTATTAAACATTTCCATTTTACTGCCTATTTTTATGCACTCTAAATATAAATCAATAAATTCTTGTTGTGGTAATTTATGTAATGTGGACGAAATATATTTTTTTGCAAAATCCTCATTATTATATATTTTTTCTATTTTCGTTATTGGTAAATCAATTATCCCGTTAATTTTTGCATACAAAGTTCTAATTCTTTCTAGTATTGTATAATAAACGGCATAAAAGCTTTCTTCATTAATTAATGATTCTAAATCTTCCATTTTATTGTTTATAGAAAAAACAGAAAATTTATCAGTATCATTAAACGATGGCTTTATCCTAGTATTGTATAAAGTTTTAGCATAATCTACAAATTCTTTTATTTTTCCATCGGTATCATATAAAACTTCACAAGTTGCAAATTTAGTTAGATGAGATGGATCATTACGTTCAATTTCTATTTTAATTAATTGATAAAGTCTTTTTAAATCTTGTACAAAATATTCAACTCTAATATTATTGACTAATAAACTACCACAATCTTGTGTTTTATAGTTGCTCTTAACAATCATTACATCCAAATCTGATAGTGTATTGCTTCTTTCTCCTACATAACTTCCATAAACTATAACTCCAATATAATCAGTTATATTTAATTTATTAATAAGTCCGTCAATATGACTAATTATTTGATTATTAATCATATAATCCCTCCTGCAAGTATTATTATACTAGAAAAAATATAAAGAAACAACTTTTAACATTAAAAAAAATTATAGTAAAATAGAGTTTACCTATTTATAAATAAGTAAACTCATCATTTAATTATAATACATTTTTTAAAGAATATTTTAATAGTTTAAAATCATTTAAGTCCATTTATAAAATCAGTAGATAAACCAGTTACTTCTGATATAGTTTTTATATCTATATTATTTTTTCTTAGATTTTTAACTATATTTATTTTCTCATCAATTTTTCCTTCTCTTATACCTTCTTCAAAGTCTTCTATGTACTTTACATATGTTGAATACCCTTGCATTTCATTCATAAGTTTATATTTATTATAAGCAGCTACGATCTCTTCATCTTGACTATATTCTATTTGTTTTGCTAATATCTCTTCTAGAATTTTATCTCCTTTTGCAAGTTTTCTTGATAATTCTATATCTTCTGAACCAATCATTCCTAATAGTCTTTCTTTCATACTTAGTTCGCTTACATCTTTGCTGTAACATAAATTAACATAATACGGAATATTTATATTTATTATTTCATATGCTTCTACTCTTTCTTTGCTCATATCTCCTACCTCTAATCTTACTCCTTTCGTGGATTCTTCAAAATCATTTTCGAAATCTAAATTAATTTGATATTGTTTCTTTAAATCTTCATAACTTTTTCCTTGAACAGTTAGAGAGTACAATTTTTCTGACAAATAGGATAAATCTCTCATTACTAGTACGTCACATTGTTTTGTGTCTAATTCTATCCCTACTATTCTTCCATCATCTAATTTTGTTACTAAATCTACTGTTGGTTTATCTTTTCTATATGGTTCATCTAGTATTTCCATATCTACCATAGTTACTATTTTACTATCTACATCAGTTGTTTCTTTTATTAACAAATCAGTTAAATATTTATCATCATCTGATGCAAATATATATTTGTAAACTTTGTAGAATCTGATAGGTATAAACTTTAATGTCTTCATTTTTTCACCTCCTTGAAACCCATTATATAATGCTTATAAATTATAGTCAAAAACGTGTTTTTAACGTTTTGAACATAAAAAAATGCAGAATTTAAATTTCTGCGCGCAATTTTTTAATTTCTGTATTTTTTTGTGTTCATTTTTTTAATTTCGATATTTTTTAAATTTTTTTCATATTTTTATGATTAATCTTAAAATTATTAAGAAAAAAAGCCATACTATTAAAAGTATGAGCTCTTATATTAATTATGCATGTCTATTTGCATCACAAGTCCAGTAATAGTAATCATTACCATTTTTATCTTTATCCCATGTTTTTTTACAACCATAATGAGCTTTGTATTCTTCTTCTAGTTTGCTTACATCATCTATTCCTAATTCACTAGCAGTTGGAACTTTAGTATTATTAGCATCTACTAAAACAATTCCAAAATTTCTAGTCTTATTATTTCCTAATACTGTACCTTTTAGATAGCTTACATAATTATTACTAATACCTATATCAATCATTACAGTATCGGTTGCAACAGAATCGTAATAATATTTAGAAAGCCAACTATTAAATGAACTATTTGAAATAGCTACTCTATAGAATTTAGTAGAACCTATACCATTATAAGCATCGCCTTTTAAACTATTAGTTGTAAGAGGTGTAGCATCTATAAGGAATCTTAAGTTTTTAACTAATTCTAATTCAATAACTCCAACTGTTCTTTTTCCACTAAATTGCATATCCCAACCTGTAGATCCCTTAACATCTGGAATTGTCCAAGGAGAACTAGATACTTCTTTAAATAAAGATATTTGTTTAGGATTAATATTTGATTTATCAGTATATGAGTATAACACACCAGCAGGAATAGAACTACCATCATTAGCACCATTATGATAAACAATTAATTCTGTTCCACTATTATTATCATACATTTTTGTCCATTTTTCTTTAACATTACGAACTGTTAAACTTTTAGCTTTTATAGTATTATCTATTGCCTTTTTAATAGTCGCAACAATATCCTCAGTACTTGTAGTTTTTGATTCACTTTGACTAGAACTTTCTGTAATACTAGAAGTACTGTTAGTTTGAGTAGTTGGTGCTTTCTCTTCTACTTTTTTAGTTGATGTTGTTTTGTTATTTGATGTTGTTTTTTCTAATGCTTCTTTCGCTAATCTTTCTTTTTCCTCTTCCTCTGCTTTTTGTGCTTCTAAAGCCTTACGTTCTTCTTCGGCAAGTCTTGCTTCCTCTGCTTTTTTATTAGCTTCTTCAGCTAGTCTTTTCGCCTCTCTTTCCTCTGCAAGTCTTTTAGCTTCTAAAGCTTTACGTGCTTCTTCTTCTGCGAGTTTCTTTGCTTCTAAAGCTTTTTGTGCCTCTTCTTCTGCGAGTTTCTTAGCTGCTTCTGCCTTTTTAGCTTCTTCTTCTGCTAATTTCTTAGCTGCTTCTGCCTTTTTAGCTTCTTCTAAAGCTTTTTGTTCTTCTAAAGTTGCTTTTTTTGCTTCTTCTTCTATAGCTCTTACTTTTTCTAAAGCAGCCTCTCTTTCTTCTTCTGCTTTTTTCTCTTCTTCTTCGGCAAGTTTCTTTGCTTCTAAAGCAATTTTTCTCTCCTCATCTGTTTTTGCAGATTGCATTTGTTCTTCAGCTAATTTTTTAGTTTCCTCTGCTTTTTTTACTGTAGCTTCAGCTTCATTTTTTGTTTCTACAGCTTTTTCAAATTCGTCTTCTGTAGTTTTTTTCTTTTCTTCTGCTTTCTTTACAGCATCTTTAGCACTTTCTAAGTTTTTTACTGCAGTTTCTTTAGCTTTTGTTTTCTTTTCTACTTCTTCATTTGCTATATCAACTTTTGCATTTGCTTCACGTACATCTTCCTCTGCTTCTATTAAAGCAGTTGTCTTATTAGCTGAAAGGGCTTGTTTTTCATAAGAATTATTAGTATTACTCTTATTCACATTTAAGATTTTGTTTACTCCAAGGGCACAAGTTCCAACTGTTGCAGTACCCAGAATAACTCCGATAATTATTTTTAACGTCAATGTTTTCATAAAACACCTCACTTTCTAATTAGATTATACAACATTATATGCATAATGTCAAATACAATGTAAAGTCAAAAATGTAAAGTTCATTTTTAATTATATTTTATCTTTTAAGATATTATTTATCTTTTCGGTTATCCATCCATAATTTTTATTTTTACTTAATTCATCAATATCAATCCATTTAAAATTTGATAATTCTTCAGTATCAATCTCTACATCAGATATTCTATCTATCATAAATAAGTATCTAAAATCAAAATGATAATGTGATGGAAGTTTTAATCTTTCATTATATCTAATTCTTTGCATGTCAATATCAATCGGTACTAATTCATCATCAGTAACTTTTAGTTCTATTAAATCACTTAAACCTGTTTCTTCTTTTATTTCTCTTAGTGCGGTTTCAAGTGGATTATTATCATTTGAATCAATATGTCCGCCTGGATATAAATACATTTCTAAATCATTGTGATATAACACTAAAAATTTTTTATCTTCTTTGGCATATATAAAACCACCTGCAACAATATGACCATCAAAATTGTTCCAATCTATTATTTGTTCATCACTATAGCGATTTAAATAATTTATAAATGGTGCTTGCCTTACCTTTTCATCTGGAAATACAGTTAAATATTCATTTATAATTTTTAATAAAAGTGCTTTCATAAAAACCACACATTCCTTTCACCCCTTGATATATCTAAAAATTTTTTAAACTAACATAAACTTTTCTAAATATTAGTAGTCTTAATCAATTTTAAAGGTGCTTTTTCTTCTTTAGAATATTGTTCTTTATAAAACTGGAAAAAATATTGACTTGGAAGTTCTCGCAATAATCCCCTTTTCATTTCAACTGGTAACATTTTAATCATTTGTTCTATTTCTTTTTCATTTAAGGAATCTAAAATATTGTTTTGTAAATTATTACAATATTCAGCATATTTACGTTTAAAAGTTGAAGTTCGTGATAGTTCATCTGTAAATTGTACTAAAATATTTGATAAATATTTATTTAATATTGGTACAAATTCATTAGTATGTGCATTAAATCTTAATATAATTTTATCACAGCTGATTCCTTCTTGTTCTTCCATTTCAAGAGAATAATTAAAACTTAATGAAAAAGACTTTGAAAAAAGAGAAAAATCGCTTATATATGGGTATTCGATAATCAAATAAGAAATAATTTCATTGACCATTTCTAAATCTATATATTCATCTAATTTGTAGTAAGTTAAAGTTGAAGATCTAGCATGTTCATCTCCATCTAAAAAGCCAATAGCAGTTATAGGTTTATTATCACATGTGGCACCAAAAGTAAAATATATTTCCATTACAGAAAGTACTTCTGCTTCATTATTTTTTCTAGGATTTAAGATAGGATGCATTTTACATATTTCATACTTTATTTTATCTAAGAGTTCTTTTTGATTTATAATTTCCATAGTATTAAACTCCTTTCTTTTTTTAATTATTATATTTATATTATTATATTTTGTCAATTCAATCATTAAAATTTTAAACAAGGATAATTTTTATAAACTTAATTAAAACAAAAATGGGAGTTTTCGCTCTCTATAGGGTCTAATAGTATACATGCACTCCTAAATTTAAACATTTAAAAATTCTACATTTTTCAACAAAATAAAATTTAAAACGAATCAATAAAAGAAAAGATATTATTTTAAAGAATATAAATGTAAAAATTATTGAATATTTTTGACTATATTTGAAATTAGTACATTTAGACATAGAATATTAATAACTTTTTAAATCTAATTCTTTCAATCTATATTCAACATTTTTAGCAAAATATGCCTTTTTATATTTTCATTTTTTTGATACCAAGTTTTAAT
>CANROP010000035.1 GCA_947632265.1 uncultured Bacilli bacterium | reverse complement strand
TACCCTAATTGTTTTATTATCGTCAAAATTTTATTTGACTTGCAGTTCTAAGTCATTCTTCATATATAATTTTAAACATTCAAACATTATATTTACACTTGCATTATAATCTCTATCATTTAAATTTAAACAGTTTGGACATTCCAACTTTCTTATACTTAAATCTTCTATTTTTTTATTTCCTACAACTATTCCATCACTTCTTACTATTAAGTCTTTTATTCCTAAATCTATTCCTACTATTTTAGTTGGTATATTAATTTTACATTCATTATTATTTATTTCTAATTTGCTACTATTCAGCAATCCATAGACAATATAATGTTTCTGATAACTCTATATCTTCAGGTGTAAATGTGTTTACTATAATTGGAGCTGCTCCTTCTCTGATTGCTTTATTATACATTACATCTGAACTTAGTGATGTTTGAGAGGCATATTCTGTTGTAAATGGCTTAAAATCAACTTTAACACATTGTTTTAATGTTTTTCCAGCAGCTTCAGCGATTGCTTGTGCCTGCTCTAATGCATCTTGATAAGCAACTGCTAATACTAATCTTTTGCACTCTTTCTCATCTTTTACACCAAAATTAACTTGGCATTTCGGAGGATTTTCCATTTTAGAAATTTCTTCCATCATTTTTGCCATTTTATCTATATCATAATCATATTTTATCATTGCATATTGATTAAAAGAATAACCATCAAAATCATAATTCTTAGTAATATTATTAAACTTAGTTTCTTCTCTTATAACGAAATTTCTAGTTTTCATATCTTCTTTAGAAAAACCATTAGGAATAAGAATATTATCTACGAATGTTAAAACATTTTTAATTCCTAAATTTAATACCTCCTCATAAGTATATCCTTTTGTTGTAAATGATATTAGCATTACAACTTCATCTGGTGAGATATATTTCACGCCTTTACCTTGAACAATTATTTCCATATTAATATCTCCTCTCTTTTATAAACTATGGTTATTTTGTTTCATTTCTTCCTTACTAGATACATAGATATCCTCACCTGTTGTACTATCTAAAATAACAGTATATCTTTTATATTTATTAAAAGATTTATTAATCATAGCAATCTCGCCATTATACATAATTACAGTCTGACAAGTTCTAATATTTGGATTATTTATAAAATATTTATATAAACTATCATAATTAACAAAATCTTGAAGTGATAGATTTAATCCTGCATCTCTTATATATTCATGCTCTTTTACATCTTCTGGCAAAAAAGCAGTTAAAGTAGCTCGTCTTTCTGATTCTGGAATATTAGGATGTGTATGTCCTAAACTTATAAAATTATAACCATTTTTAATAGCACATTTTATTGTTTCATTTAATTTATCATTATCTATATGTGTTTCTCTATCACTTAATCCTTCAGTTTCTAAATTACAATCTACTATTTTGTCGACAAGATAACATTCCATATTCCCTATACTTGCTTTTTTACCTAAAAGAACATAAGAATATTCTTTTGCAGTTGATGGGGTATTTATCATCTCTACAAGTTTTCTATATGAATCCATAACATTCTTAGATAATAATATAGGAGTTAAATCATCCTCTATTGACATTGGAGAAATTGGTGTATCACCTATATCCATATTTCTTCCTTTAAATATTCCACTATGATTTTTTAAAACTTCCATAGATTGTTGCATTATATAATCATAATCACTATTTCCAAACAATCCATTATTTTTTACATCTTCTATTGTCTTATACTCCATTCTAAATTTCTCCTAAAAATAAAGTAATAATAGATAATACAAGGATTGCCCCTATTTCATAAGGTATGTATTTTTTATATTTTTCAAAGTTTGCAATTATTTTTTTTCTACACATTAAATTATCTACATTTTTTCCAATTAATATTTCACTAGTTTCAACATATTGATCTATATCATCCTTATAAATACTTTTTTCTTTATTAGAATCATATCCAGCATATTTTTGTTTTGGATTAATTTTTTTATAATAACGATCTAATTTAGCTGAACTAAATATTCCACCTATAAAAAGTGCAAGAACTAACGAACATATAGGATATAAAACATAACTTGTAGCAAATATATGTCTGATTGTTGGTACAAATAGTAATATTGTAGAAACTATTAATGCAGGAATAAATCCAATTGCTAACCCTACTACTGTAGTTATTTTTGATTTTTTCTTAATAACTTCGTCATATTTCTCTGGTGCCTGTAATACTTTTGATTTAATAAGTTCATATATATCATCGATTTTCCTATCTTCACTATTTAATGATACTTCAATTTTTGCCTCATCTTCATAAATCCACATGCTAATTGAATGACGATAATTTTCACTTTTTCTATCTCCATCTTGAACGCCATAGCTAAGATAAAAATAAACATAAATACTTTTAATTTCTTGTAATCTACTATTAAATACAGAAATAAAGTTATTGTAATTGTCAAATCTAATGTTTGTATCATCATAAAAATCAACGTCAAAACTTAAACTACTATTACTGTCTCTAAAAGTCCAAGTTTGATATCTCCATTCTAGCATTTGATTTTTTCTTTCTTCATTTTCAGATATTTTCTTATAATACATTAATTTTTCTTGCATTGCTAAAAAAATATCAAATAAATCTTCAGCACTTATTATTTTATTTGCAACTTTAATTGTATCGTTATACATTTTTATACCTCCATTATAATAAAACCCCAACTACATATTTTTAAATTACTTGATTTTCTTTGCTAAAATAATTACTAAATCCAAAAAATATATACTCTTATTTAGTACAAAAAATACTATTTGCCTTTTCGAATTGTTGCAAGATTTGATTAATTGTATTTTCTATTTGATTCATATTTTCTTCATTAAAATTAGATTTTCTTGCAAATTTTATTTCATAAGGTCTAAAAATTATTGTAAATGAATTTTGGTGATATTTTAAGTTATTTCCTAATCCTCTTTTATAATCTAAATCCAAATTAATCTCTAAACTATTTACTTCCTTTAATTGACCATTATTTGCAGCACTTATATATGAATTATATGTTTTACAATATAAATTGTTATAAGTTTTCTCACGAATAGAAACTTCAAATCTTTCACTATAACTCTTTGAATATTTATAATTTTTATATTCTATTTTTAATTTTTCATTTTTTTGCTCATCTTCCTCAATCAATTTTAAAAGTTGATTATAAACACCTTCGCAATATTGAACTAAAATACCAATATGTTCGATAGTTGGAATAATATTTGAATAATCAAATTCGTTATTGATTACTACTTCTTTTTCTTCTTCATAAAAATTCATAATTTCCTCCTTATCATTTCTAATTAGTAAGTTTTTTAATGAATTATTTTAAGCATCAAAAGTTAAATAATAAATTACTTACTCCCATCTGGAAAAAAAGTATTAACATTTCCAAACATTTCTAAATTACCAGTCTTACGATTATATATAATAGCACCGTCGTTATAAATAGCAAATACTTTTTTCCCTTTTTCATTTGCTACTCTTTGTAACTTATCTAAATAATACTTGTTATTAATTGAATGTACATCAAAGTAAAAAGGATCATCTAATACACCAAAGCCATCATAAAAAGCAAAATATTTGTAGTAATTGTTCTTTGCAGTTATAAAGTATCTTTTTAATTGTAACTCAGCTCCAGCACTCGCTCCAATAATTATTCCTTTATAATGCTTTATATTATACAAAATTTCAACCTCTTGTGTTACTTTACTATATAACATTTCTGGATTACCACCTGTTATAACTAAAATATAACTATCATCAATTATTTTTTTAAACTGTGAAAAATTAGCTGTATCATAACAATTTAGAATTTTAATATTTTCTTCTTTCAAACCTAAATTAATTAATGAACCTACATATTTGTTATATCTTCTTTCACCTTTTTTAAACCATTCGTTATTAAATCTTTCATAATCAATTTCAATTGGAAAAGTCCAAGCAATTATTACTGCTTTATAATCACTCTTAATTATTTTTTTTAAATTTTCATAAACTAATTCCATCCCTTTTTGATATTCACTTAACAAAATACTATACATAACTATAATCTCCTATTTTAACACAATTTTACATGTTTAATTGACATTTTAAGGCATCTTATAAATCATCATATAAATTATTAAAATTATTTTTAATATTTATTAATTAATATTTATAACTTCTAAATCGTTTGGTACTATGACATTACCATTAAAATGAATCTGTGCTTCTTCTTTATATAAATTTTTTCTCTCACTTCCATGAGATTCTTCTGTGTGATATAGAATTAAATTTCCAATATCTAATTTATTCATGACTTCGCTAACACTTCTTGCTGTTGAATGATGTTTTTCATAAGCATGGAAAATATTTTCTTCTGAATCTAGACAAAAAGCCTCATGCATAACATAATCAAAATTTTTTATTCTATCATAAAGATTTGGATTTAAGGTTTCATCTCCTAGGAATGCTAAAGTTTTATTATTTAAACTACATTCAAATCCAAATTGTTTTGTTCCTTTTGCTTGAATATCAAAGAAAGTATAATCTACACCATTTATATTATAGTTATCTCCATCGTTTAATACTTTAAAATCTACAATACTATATATTACATTCATAAGTTTATCTGGCAATATATATTTTGCGACTTCTTTAATAGACTGATATACAACATCATTACAATAAATATTTATCTTTTCCTTTATATCACCGTTCATTACATCTATACTTATCTTTTTAAACAACCAGAATATACCTAATATATGATCAGTATGACTATGAGATATAAAAATATGATGAATTGATTTATAATCAATATTTACTTGATTTAATCTTTTTATAATTTCAATACTTCCTCCTGTATCAATTAAAAAATTACCATTTTCATTTTGAATAACAAAACAAGTATTATATAGATTCATGGTTCCACCATTACCAGTACCTAGCATTATTATTTTATCCATGCGATTCTCCTTTCAACTTTAAAACTTCAACCGCTCTTTCTCTATGTAATTCTTTTACTATTTCAATATTATCATTTGAATATTTTACCAACTCATCTATATTCGTTATTATTTCTGGACAATAGTTATCATTGCTATCTTGTAAGGTAGCAGCATAAACAACTTTGGAGAATTTTTCATAAAGAATTGCACCCATACACATCATACAAGGCTCACAAGATACATACATTATTGCACCTTTTAAATCTCCATATAAATTTTTATTTTTAGAAGCACTTTCTATTGCTTCTAGTTCTGCATGTGAATACATACTTGTTTCCATTAAAGTTTTATCATCACTTCTACCAATAATTTCTCCATCTTTTACAACAATAGCACCATAAGGATATTTAGCAGTTTTACTAATTTCTATTGCTATATCTATAAATTGTTCATCAGACATAATTAAACCTCCATTTATTTAATTATCAAATTCTTTATCAAAAAAATTTAATAGTATCTCAAATTCTTCATCGTGTCTTAATAAATCTGGTTGTTTATTTTCCACCATTTTTTTTTAACTCTTTATAAGGTACAAAAAATATTTCTGATATTTCTTCTTTTTGGTATTTAATATCATTTATGCATTTAGTAGTTCTTAAAATATATAAGTCATCAAATTCATTGTTTATAAATGTTGATGTATATTTAGAACTTCTTTTTAAGGTTTTAATAAACTGTAATTCTTCTCGTTTAATATCTATATTTAATTCTTCCTTTAGTTATCTTATTGCACCAGATAGAGAATCATCTCCTGCTGATAGATGTCCTGCACTAGATATATCTAGCATATTTGGATTACTGTCTTTTGTAGCACATCTTCTTTGTAGTAAAATATCTCCTTTATCATTTATAATCCATATATGAACGGCTTTATTCCAGTCACCATCTCTATGGACTTCACTTCTCAATTTTGTTATTCCTGTCTTGTTTCCATTTTCATCTAATATATCAAAATATTCTTTGCTCATAATTGCCTCCTTGTTCTAAAACTTTATTATTTCATTATAATAATCTATCATTTTTTTATTGTGGATATCTTTTAATAGCTCCAATATTTAAATTACTTAGACAATTTTAATCGTTTGGTTTGACATGAAATGGAATTTTGTTACAAGAATCTTAAAACGTTAATTTCAGTTTTATTACTCCTTTTAAGTTTGCCATAAACTACACTTACTAGGCTCGATATTATTTAAATCTATTTTTTTAAATTCCTCTAAACCGTTTATATTTGAAAAACAACCGTTTGCAATCATAAGCGAAACATCATCTTGTTCGAAATGTACTACTACTATTTTTTTGCCTATTCCATATGCATATCCGCTTTCCCATCTCGATCCACCATGATGTTCAGAATTATCATATGAAGCAACTACAACCATATCACAATTATTTAGTGCTTCGATATCATTATCGAAAACCATTTTACCCCAGATATCATTAGGCAAATTTCATGCATTTTCAATTTTATGTTCTGAGGGTAAATATACTTCATGATTATCTTTTCTCATAATCGATGCCATTTCTTCTAAAGTAGCTCGATGCTTTTTTATTGGCCCTGCTAAGTAAATTTTCATAACTTCAAATCATTCCTTTTCCTCATTCAAGATACATAGTCATTAAAAAATTTTTAAACTATGTCCTATTAATTTACTTTTCTAATATATCTTTATGTTTTTCTCTAGGTAAATGTAGTAAAGAAAATAAATTTAATACTAAATCATATTTACTATCAATTTTATAATTTTCAATATTACCAATAAAGAATTTTGCTTTAGGATTTATCTACTATATTTTAACATTTTTAAATGTATTAGTCAAAAATTCATTAATTTTAGAAGTTTCATATACATACTATAATCTTCTACATTATAAATTCGTATATCTACATATATTTTACTTTATTTATAATATCCTATTTTGTTATTATTTCAATAAGTTTCTTCGTACTAAAATTAGATACATGATTTTTTGATAATGCGAGTATTTTAGCAAGTAAATCTAGTGCTAAAAAGTTATTACTTACTCATTTTTGGCCTGAAGAAAATAAAAGATTATATTTAAAAGAAGCAAGAAAAAATTTTAAAAATGTTGAAGTTGCTAAAGAAGGTAAAAAGCTAATATTAAAGAAATAATTGTAAAAAAATTATATAATAAAAACACTCTAATTTTAAGAGTGTTTTTTATTTTATTCAGTTTCAGTTTCTAATTCTATTTTATTAATCTTATAGTTATGTTCGCATTTATTAATAATTAAGTTATCTATAAATAATGTTGCTTTAAAATCTTTTATAGATGATTTAATAGCTTCTTCTATTTTATCTTCACATTCAACATCCAATACCTTAACAACTGTTTTAAGAGATAAATTGTTAATTGATTTTTCCCCTCTTACAGAACTTATTATTTCACACATTAAATTTCCATAAGTAATTTCATCTTTAAAAGAATATAGAAGAGGTTTTATCTCAGTTAAATGAATTGAAACATTATCATGGTATATTTCTTGATAAATTTCTTCTGTTATAAATGGGAAGAAAATACTAAAATCTTGAAGTAATTTATATAAAAGCATATAAACTGTTTTTTGTCCAGAATATCTAAGAACATCTCCAAACTCCTCTGGTCTATATAATCTATGTTTTACAATTTCAATATAGTTGTCACAGAAATTCCAGAAGAATTTTTCAAGTGTATTTAAAGCTAGTCCTATTTCATAATTATCTAAGTATTTTACAAAATCTTTTTCCATATTGATAAAATTACCTATTATCCATTTATCAACATATTCAAAATCATTAAATTCTTTATCTTTATAGTCTTGTAAATGCATCTCTATAAATTTAGATACATTAAATATTTTATTAACTAATTTTTGACCTCTAAGTAATGTCTCATCACTATAAGTTATATCAGTACCAAGTCTTCCTGATGCAGCCCAATAACGTATAACATCTGCTGAGTACTTATTTATCGCATCCATTGGTTCTACTGTAGAGTTTCCCTTACTCTTACTTATTTTTTCTCCTTTATTAGCCATTACAAATCCAGATATCATTACATTATCCCATGGCCTTGTTCCAAAGTGATAAAAACTTTTTACTATTGTATAAAAATCCCAAGTACGAATTATCTCTGATGCATTTGTTCTTAAACTCATTGGTTTTAATACATCTTCGTAGTTAACATCCTCACCATATCTCATATTTATTAAAGGTGTTACTGATGATGTTGCCCAAGTATCCATAACATCTTCCTCAGGTATGAAAGAAGTACATCCACATTTTTCACATTTATTAACTTTTGGTTTATCAACTAAAGGATTAACTGGTAAATCTTCTTTCCTTGCAAAAACAGGTTCACCGCAATCTTTACAATACCATACTGGGAATGGTACACCAAAATATCTTTGTCTTGATATACACCAATCCCATGCTACGTTATTAACCCATTCTTCATATCTCGTATGCATATAAGATGGATACCAATTTATTTCATTTCCTATTCTTAAAAAGTCATCTTTATGATTCATAATATCTATAAACCATTGTTTCATTACAGCATACTCTACTTCTTTACCACATCTCTCATGTGTTTGAACCTCGTGTTCTAAATCTTCAACTTTAACTACATAACCACCTTGAGTTAAATCTTCTATTATTTTTTTTCTTGCTTCTTTTATCTTTAATCCACCATAATTTTTTACTGAATCAATAATTCTTCCATCATCAGTAAAAATATATTTAAGTGGTAAATTATATTTTTTCCACCATTCGATATCGGTTTGATCACCAAATGTACAACACATAACTACTCCAGTACCTTTATCTATAGCTACTTTCTCATCCCCGATTATAGGAACATCTACATCTATAACTGGAATGTGTGCGGTTTTACCTATTAAGTGATTATGTTTATCATCTTGTGGATTTACAAATACACATACTATAGCTGGTAATAGTTCTGGTCTTGTAGTTGCGATTGTAAACTCTTCCCCGTCTTCTACTGTTTTAAAATTTATATAATTAAATGTAGTTTTTATTGTTTTAGTTTCAAGTTCTGCTTGAGCTATTGATGTTAAACATTCATTACACCAAAGTGCTGGACTTTCTTTGTGATAACAGTGTCCTTTATCTATTAAATCAAGAAATGATTTTTGACTTATTTTTATAGTTGATGGACTAACAGTTTTATAACACATATTCCAATCTGTACTTACACCTAGTTTAGAAAATAACTCTTTAAACTCTGCTTCATATCTATCTGTAGTTTCGTAACATAATTTTGAAAAATCTTCTCTACCTATTTCATGTGCTTTTTTACCCTGTTCTTTTTCAACTAATCTTTCGCTTGGAAGCCCATTATCATCAAATCCAAATGGGTAAAAAACATTATATCCACTCATTCTTTTATATCTAGCTATCATTTCAGCTTGAGAATATGAAAATATATGTCCAATATGTATTTTACCATTTACTGTTGGAGGTGGTGTATCTATTGAATATACTTTTCTATGATCTAATTTAAACTCATATATTTTATGTTCTTTCCAATAATTTAACCATTTTTCTTCTTTTTCACTTGCATTATACTTTTTATCTAACATTTTATCCCTCTTTCTAAAATAAAAAGTCCATCCCATTTAAAGGATGAACTCTAGTCCACGATACCACCTTAATTCATACTAAATTAGTATGCAACTTGATACTTTAACGCAGTAGTACGTATTAACTTACTATGATTTCGGAAAATAAACTCACAAGCTACATTCGATTAACATAATTACAAACTTTCACCATATATTTGCTCTCTAAAAATTAAAATCAATCTACTCCTCTTGTTCTTCGTTTTTAGTTATTATAACAAAAACATTTTATTTTATCAATATATTTTTAATTTTTTAAAAATTTTTCTAGTACTCTATTTAATTCTAATTTATCTATTGGTTTTGAAATATAATCATCAAATCCCATAGATAAATACTTTTCTTTTTGACCTTCTATCGCATCCGCAGTAAGAACTACAACTGGTATATTAAAGTTATCTATTTTCTTTAAATTTTCAAGTACTTCATCTCCATCCATACCAGGCATCATTTGATCTAACATAATTAGATCAAAATTACTATTATTTTTTAATAATTCAATACATTCCTCTCCACTTTCAAGAAGTGTTACATCAAGAGAGTACGATTTAAGTAATCTATTAGTAACTTTTAAATTTAACTTATTATCATCTACTACTAATACTTTTTTACCAGTTAAATCAAATGCATCAACTGTTTTATTATTATTCATAATCTCTCTTATTTTATTATCTTCAACTATCTTTTGAGTAAATGAAATAGTAACTTTTGTATATTCATTTTCTTTACTTTCTATTTCTAATTCTCCATCTAATAATTTAACTAAACCTTTTACATATCCAATACCAGTATTTGAATCAGATGAGTTCATAACCTCTTTTAATTTTTTATTACTCATGCCAATTCCAGTATCTTTTACTTCTATAATTAATTTAACTGATGAATCAATTTTTTCTCCTCTTACATTTATTACTATTTCACCTTCATTAGTATACTTTATTGAATTATCTACAATTTCATTTATAGCTTGTGTTATTCTTTTTTCATCTCCACAAAGTATTACTGGTAGGTTATTATCTAAGTTTAAAACTATATTTATATGTTTTTTAGCAATGTATTCTTTTGCTCTATCCTCTATACTATCAAACATTTTTAATATACTATAATTACTCTCTTCTTTTTCTATTACTTTTTTTTCAATTTTAGATACATCTAATAACCCATCTATTATATCTAAAACTTCATTAGATGATTTCTTTATACTTTTTACATCATCTAATACTAATTCATCTAACTTTTTATCTAGTAAAGATTCTGTTAGTCCTATTATATTTGTAAGTGGTACTCTTATATCGTGTGATATTGTAGATACTAAATCAGTCTTTGATTTTGAAGCTATTTTAGCATCGTTTAATGCATTTTGTAATAATACATTTTGTTCTCTTATACTTTCAGCACTCTCAGTTACATTTTTAGTAAGTATTGATACTTTATTTCTCTGTTCATTAGATAAAAAGAATATTGTACTTTCAAGCCAAGTATTGTTTTTAGATTCATTACCTACTCTATATCTTATAGAAAAAGAATTTATTTCATAATTTTCAAAATGTTTTTTTAAATTTTTTAGTGATAAATTATTATAAAACATTTCTTTATCATTTTCGTTTACATATTCGTCAGATATCTTTTTAATAATATTAGAATAATTTCCATTTTTAATATCTCCAAAATATAAATTATCTAATTTAAAATATTTTAAATCAAAGGTATTTGTATTTAAATTTACATTTATTTCTACATCATATGATGCAGCTGTTATTTCAGCTAATTGTGCTTCACGTGATTTTATATTTGATGCTTGAGATATTAGTAAATGTTGTCTTTTATGTTCGCTAGTTGCATCACTAACTCTTACTACATAATACTTATCTTTTTTTTCTTTATATATAAATAGTTTAAGTCTTATCCACATTTGATGATTATATTTTGGATTATCATACTGTATAATCTGACTTATATAATCATCTACTTTATTCCAATTATTAAGTTCTGTCTTTATTATAGGTATATTAAATATTTTTCTTGCAACTTCAAAATAACTTTTATCTTTTAGACTTATACCAAGTATACTTTCAATATTATCTGATATATATATTACTTTATTTGTTTTCATTTCTATTAATATGAAAGCCGTATCAGAATTAGCTAAAAGAGAATTAAATAAAATATTTTCTGCTTTACTATTTGTCGCATTACGATTTTTTATTAATCCTAAAATACTAAGTCCAAGTATAACAGCTAATCCTAATATAATATACTCGTTTAAATATTCTTTTTGAAATATTTTTTCAAGATTAACAAAATAAAGGCATCCTAAAACTATTATGAATGCGATAACAATTAAAAATGTTTTTAACTTTTTCATACCATCACCTATTATTAAATTAATTATATCACATTTTTATATTATTGTAATCAGTTTAATACGAAATTAATATAAAAAGAGGTATGCCCTCTTAGGGTTTATCTCTTAATTTATACCCGAGTTTCGCACTTGATGAAGGGAAAAAAGTTTAATTTTTGTTTAAATTAGGCTTTTCTTTTTAATTAAAGTGTGGTATTATTATATTGTAACATTGTAAGGCGGTGATGATATTGCATATTGAATGTACCAGAAATTCTGGCATACCATATTTAAGAATTGTTGAAGGTAAATATACTAATGAAAATGGCAAAGTTAAAATAAAAAAGAAAGTTTTAAAAAATTTAGGTGCTTTATCAAAGTTTGATGATGGTAAACCAGATTTTTTAAAGAGATTTAGAGAACAATTTAAAAATGGTGAGTTGGATTTTTGCAAGGATTTTAATATTGAATTAAAAGAGAAAAAAGAAAAAATTATTTTAGAATTTACTAAAAATGATTTTATACTTAACCCTAAAAACATTGGCTATTTCTTTTTAAATCAAATATATAATGAATTAGGTATAGATATGTTTTTAAATAGGATAAAATCAGATTC
>CANROP010000034.1 GCA_947632265.1 uncultured Bacilli bacterium | reverse complement strand
AATAATGAAACCATTATAATATGAAAAAAAGTAAGTAATCCTTACTTATTTTCTAGTGTCTTGACTGAACTGTAACTGACAATTTAGTAAACACCTTTGTATATGATAAACGAATATTTGATTTTTTGTAAGGAGATGGTAATAGTTATGGAACCTATAATTAGAAAAAGAAGAATAGAAGATTCAAATGAATTAGCGCACTCTATCGCAACTGTTTGGAATACAACATATAAAGGAATTGTTGATGATGATTTTTTAAAGGGATTATTAAATCATGAAAAACAAAGTGCTGAGAGATTAAAAAATAATATAAATGATCAACCAGATTATTACGTTTTAACTTTACAAGATAAAATAATTGGTTGGATTTATTATACTTTAGATAGTGATAAATATGAAAATGCAGCTGAAATTCATTCTTTATATATTCTAAAAGAATATCAGGGAAATGGTTATGGTAAGTTGTTATATAATTATGCTGTTAGAAATATTATGAAAAAGGGAATAAAAAAATTAATAATTGGATGCCTAGATGGAAATCCATCTAATAACTTTTATAAGCATCTTGGTGGAAAGTATATAGGTAATGATTTATTTAGAGAAAAATATATAGAAAATATATATTTATTTGAATTATAAAGTTTTCGTATTTCAGTTTTGTAACAATACTTTGTTAATATAATTAAATGGCTTATGAAAGGCTATTTTTTTGTTATTGAATAATAAATATGCAATTGCATAAAATAAATGTATAGATAAATTATATAAAATTAAAAAAATTTCAAGTTTTTAGCACTCACCCCTTGCAATTGCCAAAAATTGTGATATAATTATATATGTAAAGGATATAATTATCATTTACGGGTATTATAATTGTATAAGGAAAGGAAGAATGAGATATGATGATGATACCAAAAAGAAATAATGATTTTGATTTATGGAGAGATGTATTTGATGATCCATTCTTTAATAATCATGAAACAAAAATAATGCGTACTGATATTAAGGAAGGTAAAGACAATTACTATATTATGATTGATTTACCAGGATATCAAAAAGAAAATATCAAAGTTGATATTGATAATGGTTACTTAAATGTAACAGCTACTATAAATGATCATGATGAAGAAAAAGAGGAAGGAAAATTTGTACGTCGTGAGAGATATTTTGGAGAATGTTCAAGAAGTTTCTATATCGGCGATGAAATAACAGAAGAAGATATTCATGCAACATTTACAAATGGTACATTAAAACTAGAAATTCCTAAGAAGGAAGAAAATAAACAGATTAACTCAAAGAAATACATAGAAATATCTGACTAAAGATAATAAATTATTATAAATTTATTTGAGATAACAAAAGGTTATCTCTTTTTTGTAATATAAAATTTATTGGTTTTAAAATGAATTACATGATATAATAGATAAAATTATGAAGGTGATTTATGAAAAAAGTTGTAGTAGGAATGAGTGGTGGAGTAGATAGTAGTGTTGCTGCTATAATACTTCAGAAAATGGGTTATGAAGTAATTGGATTATTTATGAGAAATTGGGATTCTTATGCTGATGGAGAGTTAATAGATGCACCAACTACAGAACAAGGAATATGTCCACAAGAAATTGATTATAATGATGCTAAAATGGTATGTGATAAGTTAGGTATTCCTTTATATAGAAAAGATTTTATAAAAGAGTATTGGGATTATGTATTTACATACTTTCTAGATGAACTTAAAAAAGGCAGAACTCCAAATCCTGATATAATGTGTAATAAATATATAAAGTTTGATATGTTTGTGAAAGAGGCAAAAAGACTAGGTGCAGATTATATCGCAACAGGGCATTATGCAAGATTAGAAAACGGTAATCTATTAAAAGCACTCGATGAGAATAAAGACCAATCATATTTTCTTTCTCAAGTAAATAAAGAACAATTTAAAAATGTTTTATTCCCATTAGGTAATATTAAAAAACAAGAAGTACGTAAAATCGCACTAGAATATGGCCTTGTTACAGCAAATAAAAAAGATTCTACAGGTATATGTTTTATAGGAGAGAGAAACTTTACTAAATTTTTAAAAAATTATTTACCAAACCAACCTGGTGATATAGTAAATATAGATACTACTGAAGTAATAGGTAAACATATAGGACTTATGAACTATACTATAGGTCAAAGAAGGGGACTTGATATTGGAGGATTTACTGATAGAATGTTTGTTGTAGGGAAAGATCTTTCAAAAAATATATTATATATATGTATCGGTGAAGATAATGATTATTTAGTAACTGATTCTTGTATAGTAAATACTATAAATTGGCTATCAGATGCAAAACCAAGTAAATGCATGGCTAAATTTAGATATAGACAACAAGATAATCCAGTAGAATTAGAATATTTGGATAATAATGAAATATTAGTTAGGTATAAACAGGGAGTTAAAAGAGTAACACCTGGACAAGCCTGTGTATTTTATGATGGTGATGTATGTCTTGGCAGTGGGATTATAAAAGAAGTAAGAAAAAATAACGAGAAGTTATGGTATTTATAAGATAAATTAAGATAATATTTAATTTTAAAAATGTTTAAAAATTTGATACGATAAATATATTGAAAGGGTGAATAATATGGAATATGATTTTTTCATAGCTGGAAGAGCACGAAATAGAGATAATATTTTAAATATATGTAATTTGTTAGATAAATATAAAATATCTTACTATTGTTTTTTAAAAAATGAAGAAAATTGGGGATATGGTAATAGTAATCAAACACCAGAAGAAAGACAGAAAGAATTTGAATCATTAGATTTAAAGAGTGATATTGTTTTAAATTTGTTTAAACAAGATATGGAAGGAGAAAAAGCATCAAAAAATTTATTGTTAGTTTTACCTGCAGGTAAAGCAGCTCATATAGAAGCAGGAATTGCATATGGCATGGGTAAAAAATGTTATGCTATAGGGGATTTTGATGCAACAGATACTTTATACAATATTTTTGATAAAATTTTTTCAGATGAAACTGAATTAGAACAATTTTTAAAAATATATAAAAAGTAAAAAAAGTAGAATTTAAATTTTAGTATTTTTTAAATTTTTTAATTTTGTACTAAAAAGGAATAAAGATATTTATTGAAAAACTTTTATTAATATGGTAAAATTGTTAAGTAAAAAACTTAATTTATCTTAAAGAAAGGAGTTAATATGAGTAAAATAAAAATATTTGCTTTAGGTGGACAAAACGAAATTGGTAAAAACATGTATGTAGTTGAAGTAGATGAAAAAATATTTATTTTTGAAGCTGGACTTAAATATGCAGATGATAAACTACTGGGTGTAGATTACATAATACCTAACTTTGATTATTTAAAAGCAAATAAGAAAAAAATACAAGGTATTTTTATAACACATGGACATGATGAACAAATGGGTGCTTTAGCTGATATATTAACAGAATTACCAAAAGTAAAAGTATATGCTGGAAAGTTTGCTCTTGAAATAATAAAACAAGAACTAGAAGAAAGTGGTATAAAGAATGCTAAATTGATAGAGGTTAAGGCTCATAAAAAAATAACTATTGGAGATCGTACTATATTTCCAATTCAAGTTTCACATTCAATACCAGATAGTTTCTTATATATATTAAATACTGAAGATGGTATCATAGTATTTAGTGGTAATTACTTATTTGATCCATCTATGACGGGACATTATAGTACAGATGTAGGTAAATTAGCATACGTAGGTAAGATGGGAGTACTTTGTTTATTAAATGAATCATTATATGCTGATAAACAAGGATTTACATCTCCAAATAATCATGCTAGTTCAGTAATTAGAAATACAATTGAAGATAATGAGGGCAGAATATTTTTTAATATATTTTCAACTCAAATATATAGATTACAAGAATTATTTGATGAAATTTCAAGAACAAATAGAGATGTAGTTATAATGGGTAAAAGCCTAGAAAATATTATATTAAAAGGTATAGATTTAGAATATATAAAATTCGATAAAGAAAGAATAAAACCAATAAGTCATGTAAATGATGAAGGTATAATAGTAATAATATCTAATGAAAGAGAAAAACCTTATTCAAGTTTAAAAAGAATACTTAGAAATTCTGATAAATTTGTAACTTTAAATGAATCTGATACTGTAGTTATGTTATCTCCATTATATGAGGGAACAGAAATAACAGCTACTAAAGTATTTAATAAGATTGCTAAAGTAGGTTCAAAATTAGTTATATTACCTAAGAAATATTTATCAGCACATGCTTCAAGCGAAGATATCATGATGATGATTAATTTGATGCAACCAAAATATTATTTTCCTGTAATGGGAGAATATAGACATCAAGTAGAAAATGCCATGATAGCTAAAAAATTAAATATAGATGAAGATCATATACTTTTAAATCTAAATGGAGAAGTAGCTACTTTTGTAGATGGAGAACTTGTTGATAATGATGAAAAAGTAAAAGTAGAAGATATCTTAATAGATGGAAAGACTAGTGGAGATATAGGAGATTTAGTATTAAAAGATAGAGAACTATTAAGTGATAGTGGTATAGTTATAGTAAATGCTAATGTAGATAAAGAAAAAAGAACTATAATAAATAAACCTACTATATTATCTAAAGGATTTATATATGTAAAAGATAATATAGATGTTATAAAAGAAGCAGAAAATATAGTAAATGATGTAATAATTGAAAATGTAAAAGAAAATTATATAGATTATAATAAAATAAAATTAGATATAAGAGATAGATTAGGTAAATATTTTTACAAAGAAACTGAATGTAATCCTATGATTATAGTAGTAGTTCAAGAAGTTTAAATAAGTCAATAATTAAATTTTATTCTTAAAATTTTAATTATTGATTTTTTTGTTTATAAATTTAAAAAATGTATAAAAAAACAACTTCCTTATTTATAATAAAGTTGTTTTTAATAATCTTTAGGTTATGTTAATGGTATTGGTTGCTATCTTCTTCATTTAATTGTTCACCAATACCTATACTATAACTCGCATCTTCAAAATTTATAACACAATCAGGAGGCATTTGATAATATTTAATTAAATTAGTTATTGACTTTTTTAAATCGATATGAGTACTATTACCTAATAACATATTATGATATTCTTCATCTGTTAAAACTTTAAAATATCCAAATGAATACATATTTCCTAACTTATTTGTGAAATTTATTGTGAATGATGAATCAAATAATACGGCTGGACTATTACCATATCCTTTAGGAAATATAATATTAAATGCATGATTTTCATTATTTCTTTTTCCTATAACAAACCTAGAATCTATACCGAGAATTTTAAATATATTATGTGCTAAACCTGTGTTTTCAGAGCAAAAAGCACATTTGTTTTCATGAAATTCTTTTATTGATAAAGTTTCTCTATCAGTATTCATTGCATTAAAATAAAGTAATTGTCTTTCTATCAAAGTATCTCCAATATTATTTTTATTTTCTTTACTTGACATATAATTAAATATTTCAAACATTAATGGTGTAAAGAGAAAAAATTCATTTAAATAAGTTTTTTCAGTTGCTAATTCCTTTATCAATTCAAAATAAGGCAATATATCATCGTAAACTAGATTAGGGCATTCCATACTATCTAATGAAGCAACAGGTTTAAATTTAACTTTACTAGAAATATAATCATCGAAAATAGTTGTGTATCCTTGACCAACAACTTTTTCTTGAGCAATGTTTTCCAATTCTTCCATTCTGAATTTTATGAATGATATTATTTCCTCATCAGTTTTCAATTCAAGAATATCCTTTTTTATTTCGTCTTTTGTCATAAATACACCTGCTTTTAATTATTATTATTTAAATCAATTCCATCAATACTTGTTTCATAAATCCATTGCTTTAAATCATTATTATTACCTGTTTCATAGAACTTAATAAGTTTTTCAAAAAATGTTGATTGATTTTCTTGTGAAATAGTTATTATTCCACAACCATTATCTATCATAATTTTATTAGCAAATAACATTCCAACTCTCTTATTACCATCGATAAACATTTGTCTTCTCATAATCCATAACATAACTTCGATTGCTATTTCAGTTTTAGTTTTCTCAGGTTGATTAAGTAATCTTTCTAATTCCTCTTTAATTTGACTTTCTATTGGAAATTGAGGTTTCCAAGTAGTACCACCAATATTTACAGGTGTAGTTCTTAATCTCCCTAAATTTTGATCTAAAACTAATTTATCACATGTTAGTTTATGTAAGTGAGATAACACTTTAAAATCACAATCAATATCAACATTCTCTAATATAAATTGCCATGCATATTTTAAATTGTTAATAGCGATAATTTTATCAACAGTAAGTCCATTAACAACACCACCATCATATATGGCTTGAGTTTCAGGATATGTTACACCAATACCTTCTAAATTGGCACTTTTCCATATATAATCTACTATATTTCTTTTAGCAACAAATACATTTTGTTCTCTTGTTAAATTAAATTTATTTTCCATAATAATTCCTCCATTACTATTGTCAATCTTGTCACTTATTAATTAGCAATATCACTATAATATTTTAACTACATCATTATTAAATTTTTCTATTATTCCCGTATTTAATTATATCATAAGATAGTGTATTTTGCCTATTTTTGTTATAAAAAATGATAATTTATTAAAAATACGACCAAATATGAAAAAGCCCTTTAAATTCAAGGACTTAGTAGATATTTTAACCTAAAAAATAAATAACAAAAATAAAACATTGGAGGTAAAATATCTATGAATATCATACAATAAAAAACGATTTTTTACAATATTTTTGACATTATAATTATTAGTAGTATAATTATAATGGTGGGTATATGAAGTACGAATTAAATGGAACAGAATATGATGTTGTAATAGAAAAAAAGAATAATAAAAACTTATATATAAGAGTAAAAGAAGATTTAAAAATACATGTTACTTGTAATAGATTTGTAAGTAAAAATATGATAAAAAAAGTATTAGATGAAAATATTAAAAGCTTAGAAAAAATGATAAATCATGCAAAGTTAAAACATGAAAAAGAAGACAAATTCTTTTATTTAGGTAAGTCTTATGATATAATATTTAGTGATGTAGATAAAGTATATATACATGATAATAAGATAATTACTAAAGATATCAAAATGCTTGATAAGTGGTATAAAGAAGAAATAATTAGAATATTTGATGAAAGATATGTATATGTATTTAATCATTATAATGAAAATGTAAAATCTCCAATATTAAAAATTAGAAATATGAAAACACGTTGGGGAGTTTATAATAGAAAAAATCATACAATAACTCTTAATTCTAAATTGATTGAATTTGATATATCAAAAATAGATTATGTAATAATACATGAATTATCACATATAATACATTTTGATCATTCTAAAGAGTTTTGGAATTTAGTTAGTAAATATTCTCCAAATTATAAACAGATAAGGAAAGAGATGAAGTATTGATGTTAAAAAAAATTAGTGTAATATCTTTGATAATTTTAATGGCTTTTGTAAGTGTTATACCTATGAATAGGGAATCAGTAGAAGCTAAAAGTATACGTGCATTTAAAGAAGAGTTACAAGCACTTAGAGAAAAGTATGAAAAAGGAGAAGAAGATAAAAAATTTACTGAAGCAGAAATAGAAAAGAAAAAGCAAACGGTAAGTGATATAAATGATGAGATTAATACTATAGAAGTACAAACACAACAACTAACTGATGAGATAGAAGTATTAAATCAAAATATTTTAGAAAAAGAAGAAGAGATAAAAAAAATAATAAATTATTATCAAATATCTAATGGAGAGTCTGCATATCTAGAATATATATTTAATGCAGTAGATTTTACAGATTTTATATATAGGCTCGCTATAGCGGAACAATTATCTACTTATAATGATAACTTAATAGATGAATACGATAAAATGATAAAAGAAAATGAATCAAAAAAGGAAGATTTAGCTAATAAAAAAATAGTTCTTAATAATAAACAAAACGATTTAGAGAAAGAACTTCTTTCCCTTGATACACAACTTGGAGAAATACTTGAGGAGAGTGTAACTACACTAGAAGAAATTGAATCAATAGAAGAAACTATTAAAACTTATGAGTCATTTTGTGATTTAGATGAAGATATAGACGCTTGTATTGAAAGATATAATAATAGTTCTAAACTTCCTCCAGGTACTGCATTCTATAGACCTGTTGTTAAAGGAAAGGTATCTGCTAATTATGGTTGGTATTATCCTTGGGGTACTAAGACATGGCATTATGGCATGGATATAAGTCAAACAGGACATGGTGCACCTGTATATGCGATGGCAAATGGTAGAGTATCTTATATAACTCGTAAAGCTAGTTGTGGAGGAAATATGTTATATATAGAACACGTCGTAGATGGTGTAAATTATACGACAGGATATTTCCATTTGGCTACAATAGAAGTAAACGTAGGAGATATAGTAACTTATAATACCGTTGTAGGTACTGTAGGTGGTAATGGTTCAATTGAAACATGGGATAAATGTTCAACAGGAACTCACCTTCATATACAATTTGGTCAAGGACATTTCGATGCGACTAAATCTGGATATTATACTAAATTTACTGCTAAAGCATTTAATCCTAGAACAGTTTTAAATCTACCGAGTGAAGGTTCATTCTTCTACGATAGAGAAACAAAATATTAATCGACAAAAAAATATAATCATCACTATTAAAATAATAGTGGTGATTTTTTATGAAAGTAAAATTATTTGATGAATCTCATGAACTTGATTTAGAGAAAAGTATAAATAAATTTCTAAGTGAAAAAGATATAGATTTATTAGATATAAAGTATTGTGTAGCTATAGAAGTAAGTGGAGAAGAACAGATATATTGTTTTAGTGCGATGATTATATATAGATAAATTTGTTGAATAAATAATATGATTTTTATTCAACATATACATAGAATAATAAGGGAGGGAACAAAATGTTTAACAGTTTTACTGAAGAAGCAAGAAAAATACTTATGAACGCCAAAGAGGAGATGAAAAAGTTAAAACATCCATATGTTGGAAGCGAACACTTATTACTTGCTATTTTAAAAGATAAAAATGAAGTAAGCGATAAATTAAAAGAATATGGATTAACTTATGATAAATTAAGACAAGAGATAATAGACATAGTAGGAGTAGGTACAGTTGATGCAGATTGCTTTTTATATACACCATTACTTAAAAGAATTATGGAAAATGCAGTATACGATAGTAAAGAAAACAACAATGGTAATGTAACTATTTCACATTTGTTTTCTGCTATGTTAGAAGAAGGCGAAGGTATCGCAATAAGAATACTTATTGGAATGGATATAGACCTAGATGACTTATATCACGAATTTGCATTTAAACTACCTATGAAAAAAGCAAAAAATAAAAAATTATTAATAGATGAACTGGGTATAGATTTAACTAAAAAAGCAAAAGAAGGTAAACTAGATCCAGTAATAGGTAGAGATGATGAAATCAAAAGAGTAATAGAAATACTAAGTAGAAGGAAGAAAAATAATCCAATATTAATAGGAGAAGCAGGAGTTGGTAAGACTGCAATAGTAGAAGAATTAAGTAGATTAATAAGTATAAATGAAGTTCCTAAATCTTTAAAAAACAAAAGAATAATAAGCCTAGATATGGCTACAACTGTGGCTGGTACAAAATATAGAGGCGAGTTTGAAGATAGAGTAAATAAAATAGTAAAAGAATTAGAAGAAAACGATGACATAATATTATTCATAGATGAAATACATACATTAGTTGGAGCTGGAGGTGCAGAAGGAGCTATAGATGCATCTAATATATTCAAGCCTGCTCTTGCTAGAAACAAAATGAGATGTATAGGTGCGACTACAACTATGGAATATAAAAAATATATATCAAACGATAAAGCCCTAGATAGAAGATTTCAAAAAGTAGATATAAAAGTACCAGATAAAAAAACATTAAAACATATATTATTAAAATTAAGAGATACATATTCAAGTTATCATAAAGCTCATATATCAGATGATATTATTGACTATATAATAGAGCTATCAGATAAATATATAAAAAATAGATATGAACCAGATAAATCTATAGATATATTAGATGAAGTATGTGCACATGTATCACTAAAAGAAAATAATAAATTAAAAAAATATAATAGTTTAACTAAAGAAATAGATGAAATTATGAAAATAAAGAAAAGTTATTTAATAAAAAAAGATTATGATAATGCATCTATATATAAAGAAAAAGAAAATAAATTAATGACTAAATTAAATAAATTAGAATTAGAATTATCAAAAGAAAAAAATAATATAGTAACGCATGAAGATGTAATAGATATAGTAAGCAGGAGAAGTAATGTTCCAATATATCAATTTAATGATTTTGATATAAATGATATAAAAGAATTTGAAAAGGAATTAAAAAGTAATAGTGTAGGACATGATAACATAATAGATGAACTTATAAAAACTTATAAAAAATTAAAACTAGGATTTAAAGATGATAATATGTGTTATTCTATGTTATTTGTAGGTCCTAGTGGAGTAGGTAAAACAGAACTAGCTAAAATGTTTTCAAAAAGATTATCAAATAATGTTATTAGACTTGATATGAGTGAGTTTACAGAACCACATTCTATAAGTAAATTAATAGGTTCTCCTGCTGGATATGTTGGATATGATGATAATAAGAATTTACTTGAACAAGTAAAAGATAATCCATTTTCTGTACTAATATTAGATGAAATAGATAAATGTCATCCTAATGTTATAAATTTGTTATATCAAATATTAGATGAAAGTAAAATAAAAGATTCTAAAGGAGAAGATATATATTTTAATAACTCTATGATAATAATGACATCAAATACTGGATTTAATGTAAATAATATTGGATTTAGTAATAAAAATAAAGTAAATAGTGATTTAAAAGATACGTTTAGTATTCCTTTTATAAATAGAATAGATAATATATTTACTTTTAGTCATTTAACAGGTGATGATATTAAAAAAATTATAAATAATAGATTAAAAAAATTAAAAGATAAATATAAAAGTAAAGGTATAAATATAAAAATAAATAAAAATATAGTAAACGATATTATAAATTTATCTAATTATGAAGAATTTGGAGCAAGAAAGATAGATAAGATAATAAAAAATAATATAGAACCTACTATAATTAATGAAATAATAGTAGGTAAAAAAGATATAAATATTAAAAATCTGATTGAAGAAAAGGTAAATAATTAAAAAAATACTTTTCTTTTTTTTAAAATATGTTATAATTAATAGTAGGTGATAGCATGGATACTTTATTAGATCAAATTAAGATGAGTTTAGATAATAATCCTAACTTAAATGATGATATAAGAAATAAGTTATTTGAACTAACAATAGTTTTTCACCGTAAACTACCTAATATAAGTTTAGTAAGATTAAATGAAAGACTTAAAGATGTAAAAATAAGTAGAATGGGTAAGTTAGAAAGAAAAGGTGCCTATTATTACGATGTATTTAAAAATGAAATATTATTTTCAAAAGATTTAGAAGGAGATTATGATATAGATAATATATTTATGAAGGCACTCCTTCAAATGATGACATCTACACAGTCTTTTACAGGATTTAATTCAGATGATAGATTAAGAGCTCTTAATCTCGCTTATACAGAGATACTTGCTAATTATATGGTTGGGAATGAAGGGGTTTCTGACTTAGAAGAAGAGATGCTTGTTACAAATCTTTTAAGTCATATCGTTGGCAAAGATACTATGTTTAACTCTTATTTTTCAAATAATGGTGAACCAATAATAAGAGCTATGCAAGAAGCGGAGGTAGGATTATATATATGAATAATGTAAATAGTTTAAATAGTAATGGAAACTTAACTGATAGTATATTACAATCACTAAATAGAATGCATGATGCTAAAAGATCAGGTACTTTATCTCGTGATGAGTTTGCGAATTTAATAAGAAAAATTGGAAAATTATATACAGGTGTTATAAAAAATGGGAAATCTAATGGTGAAGATATAGAAAGAATGGAAGCATGGCTACCTGAGTCAAATGAAATGTTTGATGGTAAACATAATAATTTACCTGAAGCAAGTAAATCTTTTAAAGAAGATATCTTTACTGCTTTAGCGGTTCAATCAAAAGAAAGAGAACAAAACAGTTTTAGAAGAATGTAATCTAAAACTGCTTTTAATATTATATTGAAAAAAGTATAAAAGTGTTATATAATTAAAAAGTAATAAAGATAAAGAAAAGAGGTAAAAAATGAGAAGTCAATTAAAATCTATTAAAGGTTTTACATTAATAGAGTTACTTGCAGTCATAGTAATATTAAGTTTAATCATGTTAATTGTATTACCAAGAGTAATAAATTCAGTAAAAAATAATTCAAATGATGTAGATGAATTATCAAAGAAATTAATATATAGTGCAGCAGAATTATATATAGAAAACAATAAAAATGATTATAAAGAATTAGAGGGTAATATATACTGTATATCAATAAGAAAATTAATAGATTCAGGATTATTAAAAGAACCAGTAATGTTATCTGATAAAAGTGATATAAGTGATACAAAAGTAGTAGAAGTAACTTATGAAAATGGATATAAGTACGAGTTAAAAGAAACAAATGAATGTGTAGAAACATTTGTAAATAGTGAGATAATATCAAATAATTTAGAACCAGTATTAGGGAATTTAACTCCAGTAGTATATAAAGATAATAACTGGGTAGTAGCTGATACAAGTTTAACTTGGTATAATTATAAAAATCAAGAATGGGCAAATGCAGTGTTACTAACAGAAAATGGAAAAAAAAAACAATAGGGCAGGCTCTAGATATAAAAACGGATGTAGTAGCCATGTTTGTATGGATACCAAGATATGAGTATAAAATAGATGGAACTTATGGAAAACATACAGATGGAACAACTGGTACACAAACAACACCAGGAGAAATAGAAGTAAAATTTATACCAAAAAACAAAACAGAAGCAGATAGTGGATATCATATACCTC
>CANROP010000033.1 GCA_947632265.1 uncultured Bacilli bacterium | reverse complement strand
TACGTACGGTGGTGTGAGAGGGACAAATTAAAAAAAAAAACTTTAGTTAATTTTCTCTACTCGATTTTGAATAAAATATTTTTGGTCTTGTTTTAAATATATTTTATTTAGGTAAAAAAAAGCAACATATCACACTTATAATTAACAAGTGGTTGTTGCTTAAGATTTTATTAAGACAAATTTATTGTACATTATGTTTTATAACTGATAATTAGTTATAAACTTTATATTATTTTCTTTCCCATTTCTTTTTCAATAGGTTCTACTTCAAACCAATAATAATTTCCTTCAATTATTGGTCTATTATCTGATAATGTAATATTAGCATCCTTACAGTTGGTAGCTTGAACTCTAACAAATTTTCTATCTTCAAAACTATATTCTTCATAAGTATCGGCTGCAAATCTACTACCACCACCTAAATAACGAACTTCTCTAAAAGGTAAACTGTTTTTAGAAAGTAATACATCAAGTGCTTGACAAGTTTCCTTATCTGGAACGTTTTGTGGGAAATTTACTGTATCAACTATTCCAACTTTATTTAATTCTCCATTTAGATAAGCTTTTTCTAATTCTTTTGAAACTTCTTCACTAACAATATCTCCACTAAAATGTTTTATACTATTAAGCTGAGTTCCCAAAATAATACTCATATCAGTAGGCTGATTTTCTGAAAACATTACATCTTCTTCTTTTAACATGTTATTTATTCTAACACCAGTAGATTCATTCCATGGAGCTTTGTTATTAGATTCTTGTACCATATTGTCTTTTAAATTTTTATCTTCCATATTTCTCCTCCGTGACAAATTGTATCATATTTTTTTAACTCTTTCAATATTTTTTAACTTTTTAAAATAGGTTTAGCATACACATAATAACCTAGATAATCAATTTGCAATCTTGGCATGAACAAGATTTATGCGAAGCAAAAAAATTAAAATTAACTAATTTCAAAGAACATAATTAAGTAAAATTATATTAAATTAAAAAAATTATCAGATGATATTAAATTGATAATAAAGTTGAACTATCAGAAAATGATGTTCAATTTTTTAATAAAAATTTAATTATCTGTATATTCTTTAATTATTTTATATGATTCAAAAAGTTTTTCTTCTATACCTTTAGGTGTATTAGCACCCGATGTACTAGGAAGTAATATTGAATTTATATTAGTTTTTTTAAAAATATATTTCTGATATAATTCATGTGTTTTTTTACCAGTTGTAAATATTGCTTTTATATTAGAATGTTTTAATATAGGTGTTAAATCATTAGGAACTACATTTTTAATAGAACTATCTTTAGAAGAATTAATCTCACAACTTTTAATTACATCAAATAAAGCAATATTATGTCTATTTAAAAATTTAATTTTATCTTCTTTAGTATTTAAAATTTCTTCGTTATAAACACGTGATAAAGTCATCCAAAATCTATTTTTAGGATGAGCATAGTAAAAATTTTCTTCTCTAGATTTAACACTTGGTATACTACCTAAAATTAATACTTTTGAATCTTTATTATATATAGGTTGTAATTCGTGAAACACTTTCATTAAATCACCAGAATTAATATACTATTTTTAACTTTTAAAATCAATATTAACTTATAATAATATTTTTAAATATTGTGATAATAATAATAGTGATGAGTATGAAAAATAAAAATTTAATATACATATTTATATATTTATCAATTTTAATAATTTTTTTTAGTACATCTTACATATTTTCATGGTATATAGATAAAAATAAAACTGAAAATTTAGCTGAAGAATTAAAAGAATTATCAGATATAAAAGATATTGTTTTTGATAATTACACTCTTATTAATCCACCTATAGATAAAAGTGATATATATTATGAATATATAGATACACCATTTATGGAAATTAATTTTAATGAATTAATAAAAGAAAATAGCGACACTGTAGGATGGATTTTAGTTAATGGTACAGAAGTTAATTATCCAGTTGTTCAATATAGTGATAATGATTTTTACCTTAATCATTCATTTGATAAAGAAAAAAATAAAGTAGGGTGGATATTCTTAGATTATAGAAATGATATAGATGAACTTGGATATAACACAATAATATATGGACATGGTAGAAAAGATTATACTATGTTTGGAAGTTTAAGAGAAGTTTTAAAGGAAGAATGGTTTAATGATAAAAGTAATCATATTATAAAACTATCTACAAAAGATGAAAGTACTATATGGCAAATAATTAGTGTATATGAAATACCTAAAGAAACATTTTATATAACTACTTATTTTAAAAATATATATAAATATCAAGAATTTTTAGATACAATTAGAAACAGAAGTAAATTTAATTTTAATACAAATGTTGATACTAATGATAAAATATTAACACTTTCAACCTGTAAAGATATATATGGTAATCGTATAGTCGTTCATGCTAAACTTATAAAAAAAGGAACTAATTAAGTCCTTTAATATTTTTAAGTTTTTTAAATGAAATAATAAGTGATAGTATTCCTACTATATTTAAAATTATATATAGGTATATAGGATCTGATGTTTCAGGATTGCCTGCTAGTTGATTAATCTCTTTAATTTCAAGTTCCTTACCAGATTCTATATTAATTGTCTTACCATCTATTTCAAGTTTGGCATCATCAGAGTCACTTGGTACCCAAAGTGTTGGCTTATCATCTGAATCAGTAGTATTTACAAGTTCTGCATCATCTACTAAAGAAAGTTTAACTTTTTCTGTAACATTAGCTCCTTGAGCAAGTTCAACTCCACCAAATCCATTACCTGATACATCTATTTGTCCTCTTAGCGTTACAGTTGAACCATTTACAAGTAGTCCTGCATTACCACCAGTTAGTTTAATATCTTTAATAGTTGCATTTGTTCTATATATCTGTAAAACATATTTTCCATCCCAAACAGTATTATCGCTTCCACCTTTAAAAGTTCCTGTATACTTAATCGTATGACCTTTACCATCTATATAAATAGGTCTAGATATAGTAATTTTTTCTGTAGTATCGATATTATTATTTAATACTATTGTATCTACATCAGAATCACTTATAGCGTGCTTTAGGTCTTCCTCGTTACTTACACTTTCAGTCTTTGCATAAGTAACTATTGGAAATATAGTTAAAATTGAAAGTAAAACTGTTAAAGTAGTAATATTTTTAAAAATTCTACTAAGCATAATTTTCCTCCTTTCTATAATTAGTTTGATTAGTGTATACTTATTTATACTTGGAAAAAAGTTCAATAAAATTTTAAAAAATTAATGAATAAAATTTAAAAAAGTTAAAAAAATTTATTAAAAAAACTTTTATAGTAACAAATTATATAGAATAGTATAATATTTGTTAGAAAAATTAACAAAAAGTAAAAAAACATGTTCCAAAAAAATTTTTATATGATATAATGATAATGGCTTTTAAATTACACATCTATGGATTTATATGTCTAGTGCCTATATGGTGATGTATAAAGTTGATATAGATGGAAGAAATAACGAAAAGGAGGAATATATATGACAGTTGTGTCAATGAATAATTTATTAGAAGCTGGAGTACATTTTGGTCATCAGACTAAAAGATGGAATCCAAAGATGAAAGAGTATATATATACATCAAGAGATGATATTTATATTATCGATTTACAAAAAACTGCTAAAATGATAGAGGATGCTTATAATGCTTTATCAGAAATTTCTAAAAATGGAGGAAAAACTATTTTTGTTGGAACTAGAAAGCAAGCTCAAGAAGCTACAAAAGAAGAAGCAATTAAGAGTGAATCTTACTATGTTACAGAAAGATGGTTAGGTGGAACACTTACAAATTTTAAAACTATTAGAAGTAGAATTAAAAGATTAGAAGAAATCGAAAAAATGGAACAAGATGGGACATTTGATTTACTTCCTAAAAAAGAAGTTATTGGTCTTAAAAAGGAATATGCAAAACTTGATAAATTATTATGTGGTATACGTAATATGGATAAACTTCCACAGGCTATGTTTATTGTAGACCCATCTAAAGAAGAGATTGCGATACGTGAGGCAAGAAAATTAAACATACCTGTATTTGGTATAGTTGATACTAATTGTGATCCAGATATGGTTGATTATGTAATACCAGCAAATGATGATGCGATTAGAGCTGTAAAACTAATTATTGGCGTTATGAACAATGCTATATTAGAGGCTAATGGTGGAAAAATAACTGATTATGTAAGTGGAAAAACAGATGAAAATGGATTAGACATTATGAAAAAAGCCGTAGAATCTGTAAAAAGAAAAGAAGATAGAAAACCATTTGAAAAACAATTCGATAAAGATAAAAAGAAATCATCTAATAAATTTGAAAGAAAAGCAAAAGTAGAAGAAAAAGAAGAAACTGTTAAAGAAGAAACAACTGAAAAAGCCACAGTTAAAGATGATTTAACTGAAATGAATGTTTCTGAATTAAGAGAACTTGCAAAATCTAAAGCTGTTAAAGGTTATTCTACTATGAAAAAAAGTGAATTACTAGAAGCTTTAAAATAGATAATTAAGATGATTTAAAATCATCTTTAATTTTTAAAAAGGAGGATAATTATGATTACTGCTAGTTTAGTAAAAGAATTAAGAGATAAAACGGGTGCTGGAATGTTAGATTGTAAAAAGGCACTAGAAGAAAATAATGGAAATATTGATGCAGCAATTGATTGGTTAAGAGAAAAAGGTATATCAAAGGCTGCTAAAAAAGCAGATCGTATTGCTGCTGAGGGAGTTGCTGCAATTTTAACTAAAGGAAATAAAGCTGTTATAATTGAAGTAAACTCTGAAACTGACTTTGTTGCTAAAAACGAAGAATTTACAAGTATGGTAAATACTATATTAGAAACTATAATAGATAGTAGTGCTACAACTTTAGATGAAGCTATCAAACTAAATACTAATGATGGTACTATTGAAGAGTTAATAGTTTCAAAAACTGCTAAAATAGGAGAAAAATTAAGTTTTAGAAGAATGGAAGTTGTAACTAAAAAAGATAGTGAAAACTTTGGAGATTATATTCATATGGGAGGAAAAATTGCAGTTCTTACTGTAATTGATGGAGCAGATACTACTGTAGCTAAAGATGTTGCTATGCATGCTGCTGCTATGAAACCTTTATATGTAAAATCTAGCGATGTACCTACAGATGTTCTTGATAAAGAAAAAGAAATTATGAGAGAACAATTATTAAATGAAGGAAAACCTACAGATAAAATTGATGGTATACTTGTTGGTAAAGTTAAAAAATACTATGAAGAAGTATGCTTAGAAGATCAGATATTTGTTAAAGCTACAAATAAAGAAACAGTATCAGAATATGTAAAAAATAATGGTGGTACTATTTCAACTATGATTCGTTTCGAAGTAGGGGAAGGAATGCAAAAAAGAGAAGAAAATTTTGCTGAAGAAGTGGCAAAACAAATGCAAGGAAAATAATTAAATAAGCCTTAATCTTTTTCGATTAAGGCTTTATCTTTTATAGATAAATGTATTACTACTTTTTCAAGTTCACTTATAAATTTTAATTCATTTTGATTTAAATAAAATTTATATATTATATTATCATTATATAGTTTTTCTATAATTTTTTTATCGTTTAACATATAATCAATTAATTTAACATTATCATAATTAAATTCAATACTAACTAAGTATCCTATTTGAAGTTCTATTATATCAGTTAATTTTAATGCTTCTATAATAGAATTAGAATAAGTACGTGTTAGACCTCCTGCTCCAAGTTTTATTCCACCAAAATATCTTATAACTACTGCAAGTATTTGAGTTAAATTGTTTTTCTTTAATATATTTAAAATAGGCATACCAGCAGTTCCACTAGGTTCTTTATCATCAAAACATTTTTCCTTATTATCAATTATATAAGCATAACATATATGAGTTGAATCTTTATAATCTTGTTTTAATTTAATTAATATGTTATTTGCTTCTTCAACACTATTTACTTTAAAAAGTTTAGTTATGAATTTTGACTTTTTAATAATTATTGTATTTTCTATATTATCTTTTATAGAATACATGAAATTCACCCATAAAAATTATATCTTAAATAAATTAATAAATCAAATAATAATTATTTAATGATTATTTAAGTGTTTTACTGCATATAATAAAAAAGTGATAAATTTATATTGACAAAAAAGTAAAACTAATCTATAATTAGTACATAAGTGATTTAAAGTGTCGATTGGGAGAAGTAATAATAATTACTGATTAAAGCGAGTTAGATATGGTGGAAGCTAACAATTAAGTTTATTATGAATAACACCCATGAGTGTTGATTCGAACAAAGTAGAATTAAACGGTTGTAACCCGTTACCAGTTACACGATTTGATAGAATCGGTAAAGAGGTCATTTATGACAATTTGGGTGGCACCGCGGATACAGTTCGTCCCAATAAAGAGACGGATTACTATTACATGCTCAATTAGCTCAGTCGGTAGAGCGCACGGCTGTTAACCGTTAGGTCGTAGGTTCGAGTCCTACATTGAGCGCCATTTTAAATGCCTGATTAGCTCAGTCGGTAGAGCGCACGGCTGTTAACCGTTAGGTCGTAGGTTCGAGTCCTACATCAGGCGCCAGTTTGATAGTAACAAGTCTTATGACTTGTTTTTTTATATAATAGGAGGAATTTATGGTAACAAAAGAAAAACTAAAAGATTATGCTGCTAAATTAATGTTTGATATGGATGATGAGGGATATGATAGAACTTTAAAAGAATTTGAAACTATAGAAAAACATATGGCATTAATCGGAGAAATTGATAATATTAGCGAGATTAGTCCTATGACTTTTCCATATGAAATATATCATGCAAGTTTAAGAGAAGATAAGGCTTTAGAATGTCTAACTAACGAAGAAGTTTTATCGAATGCTAAAGATACAAAAGCAAATCAAGTTAAAGTACCAAAGGTGGTGGGATAATGGAAACAATAATGGATTTAAGAAAATCTTTAGATGATAAAAAAGTAACTAGTGAAGAATTGTTTAAAAAATCTAATACACTTGCTCATAAATATCAAGAAGAATATAATTCTTTTGTAACTATTATCGATGATTATAAACATGTAAATTCTAATAGTTTAATTGATGGTATACCATTTGCGATAAAAGATAATTTTTCAACTAAAGGTATACTTACAACTGCATCATCAAATATATTAAAAGATTATGTACCTGTATATGATGCGACTGCATATAAAAAATTAATTGAATCAGGTGGAGTATTAGTAGGAAAAACTGTTTTAGATGAACTTGCTATGGGAGGAACTGGAACTACAGGGCATACTGGAATAGTAAAAAATCCATGGGATAAATCACGTCAAATAGGTGGATCAAGTGCGGGGAGTGCTTCTAGTGTTGCTCTTGGTATAGTTCCATTTTCAATAGGGTCTGATACTGGAGATTCTATACGTAAACCAGCATCATTTGGTGGAATTGTTGGATTTAAACCAACTTATGGTAGAATTTCAAGATATGGCTTATTCGCATTTGCATCCAGTCTAGATCATGTAGGCTGTTTTACAAGATGTGTAAGAGATGCTGCAATTGTTACAGATATATTAAAAGGTAAAGACGAAAGAGATATGACAAGTTTACCTGATGAAAATATAAATTATGTAGATTTATTAGATAATGATATTAAAGGTAAAAAATTATTTTATATAAAAGAATTAACGGATTTAAATTTATATAAAGATTCTGGTAGTGAAACTATAGAAGTATTAAATAAGTTTAAAGAAACGATAGAAAAATTAAAAAGTATAGGATTTATAATCGAAGAAGTTTCATTTGATGAAAAATTACTAAAAGCTATATATCCTGCTTATATGACTATTAGTTGTGCTGAAGCAACGAGTAATAATTCAAATCTAACAGGTATTCCTTTTGGACCAAGAGGTGAAGGAGATAACATAAACGATATTATGTTTGATGCTAGAACAAAAGGATTTAGTGAACTTATAAAAAGAAGATTTATATTAGGTAGTTATATTTTACAAAGAGAAAATCAAGAAAGATTATTTAAAAATGCACAAAGACTAAGAAGAATTATAGTAGATAAAACTAATGAATTATTTAAAACTTATGATGCTATGATACTTCCTGCTGGTGGTGGTATCGCACCTAAATTTGATTCAGAAATAGATAGAATGAGTCCAAGATATTTAATGCTAGAAAATCATTTAGTAATAGCTAACTTCGGAGGATTTCCAAGTATAACTATACCAAGTGGATTTGTAAATAATATGCCTATCGCAATAAACATAACAGGTAGACAATTTGAAGATGGATTAGTCTTAAATATAGCAAACAAAATAGAGGAACAGTTAGGATATAAAGGAATTATCAAGGAGGAATACGATGTATAAAGTTGTTATTGGATTAGAAGTACACTGTGAAGTAAAAACAAATTCAAAAAACTTTTCAAGTGCGAAAAACGCATATTCAGAATATCCAAATGAATATGTAGATACAACAGATCTTGGACTTCCTGGAATTCTTCCAGTTGCTAATAGGGAAGCTTTTAGAAAATCTTTAATGATGTCTTTAGCTCTTCATTGTAAAACTCCAGATATAGTTATGTTTGATAGAAAAAATTATTATTATCCAGATTTACCTAAAGGATATCAGATTACTCAAGAAACTAAGCCAGTAGGTAAAGATGGATATGTAATGATTAATGTAGATGGAGTAGATAAAAAAGTATTAATAAATAATATTCACCTAGAAGAAGATACAGCATCTCTAGATCACTTTGGCGATTACTCATTAATAGACTATAATAGAGCTGGAGTTCCACTTTTAGAAACCGTTACTGAACCTTGTATGTATTCTGTAAAAGAGGCTTTAGCATTCTTAGAAACACTTAAGGGAATATTTCTATATACAGATGTTAGTGAAGCAAGAGTAGATAGAGGACAAATCAGATGTGATGTAAATGTATCACTTATGGATGAAAATTCAACTGAACTAGGTACAAAAGTAGAAATGAAAAATATAAATAGTTTTAATAATGTAAAACTTGCGATAGAAACTGAAATAGAAAGACAAACAGAAATATTAAATAATGGTGGTAAAGTATTACAAGAAACAAGAAGATTTAGTGAAGAAGATTTAAAAACTTATCCTATGCGTTCTAAAGTGGATGCAATAGACTATAAATATTATATAGAACCTAATATCCCACCAATTAAAATAGAAGATAGTTGGATAGAGGAAATTAAAAAAGATATACCTATGTTACCATTTGAAAGAGTAGAAAAATATATGAATGTTTATGGATTATCTAGGTATGATTCGGACATAATAGTAAAGGATAAAAAAGTATCTGATTATTTTGAAGAAACTATAAGCCTTGGAACAAATCCAAAAAGTAGTGCGAATTGGTTAACGAGTATAATTCTTGGATACTTAAATAAAAATGAATTATCTATAGATGATTTATATTTAACTCCACAAATGTTACATGAATTAATTAAAATGATAGATGATGGAGAAATTTCTTCAAAACAGAGTAAAGAAGTATTTATTAAATGCATAGAAGAAAAAATTAATCCTAAAGATGTAGTAAAAAGTCTTGGAATTACACAAATTACAGATGATAAGACTATAAGAGATATAGTAGTTAGAGTACTTGATTCCCATCCAGATTTAATAGAAGATCATAGAAAAGGAAAAAATACCTTTGATTTCTTTGTAGGTCAAGTTATGAAAGAAACTAGAGGTAAAGCAAATCCAAGTATTACTGCTAGTATAATTAAAGATGAAATTGATAAGAGGTGAAAATATGTTAGATATAAAAGATATATATAAAGATTATAAAAACTTTTTAAATAAAGAAATTACTTTACAAGGATGGATAAGAAATCATAGAAAACAAAAAGAATTTGGATTTATTGATTTTAATGATGGAACATATTTAAAGAATTTACAAGTAGTTTATGATAATAGTCTATCTAATTTTGATGATATTTCTAAAATGCGTATTGGTTCTGCTGTTACAGTAAAAGGAATTTTAATAGAATCAACTGGTAAACAAGATTTTGAATTAAAAGCTCTTGATGTTATCCTTGAAGGAGATTGCGATGATAACTATCCGCTTCAAGCTAAAGGTAGACCAACTCGTGAATTTTTAAGAGAGATTGCATATCTTCGTCCAAGAACAAATTTGTTTAATGCAGTATTTAGAGTAAGAAGTGTTGCTGCATACGCTATACATAAATATTTTCAAGATAATGGATACGTATATTTTCATGCACCACTAATAACTTCAAGTGATTGTGAAGGAGCAGGAGAGATGTTTCAAGTAACTACATTAGATTTAGAAAGAATAGCCAAATCTGGTAATGTAGATTATAGTAAAGATTTCTTTAATAAACAAACATCACTTACAGTAAGTGGACAACTTCAAGCAGAAACTTTCGCTCTAGCATACAAAAAGACATATACATTTGGACCTACTTTTAGAGCAGAAAATTCAAATACAAAAACACATGCTTCAGAGTTTTGGATGATAGAGCCAGAAATTGCTTTCTGTGATCTTGAAGGAGATATGGATATTATGGAGGACATGCTTAAATATGTAGTTAAGTATGTACTTGATAATTGTAAAGCCGAAATGGAATTTTTTGATAGTTTTGTCGAAAAAGGTTTACTTGATAAACTAAATAAATTAATAAATAGTAAATTTGTTAGAATAGATCATGAAGAAGTAATTAAAATATTAAAAGAAGCAGATGTAAAATGGGAATTTGAACCTGAGTATGGGGAAGATATCGCAAAAGAACATGAAAAATATATTACAGAATACTTTAATGGACCTGTATTTATAAAAAACTGGCCTAAAGATATTAAAGCATTCTATATGAAGCAAAATCCTGATGGTAAAACTGTTGCAGCAGTAGACCTTGAAGTACCTGGAGCAGGAGAACTTATGGGAGGCTCTGAAAGAGAAGCGGATTATAATAAATTAATAACTCGTATGGACGAACTTAAAATGGATAAAAAATCACTTGATTGGTATTTAAATTTAAGAAAATATGGTGGATGTGTTCATTCGGGATTTGGTATGGGATTTGAAAGACTATTAATTTATTTAACAGGAGTAGATAATATAAGAGATGTAATTCCATATTATAGAACTCCAGGAAATTGTGATTATTAAAAAAATTTCACTTAATTTAGTGAAACTTTTTTAGTCTATTTTCCTTTCAATATCCTTACTTTCAAATCTTTCGTTTTCATTTTCAAAAAATATTTTATAACCGCATTCATTCGCAATTCTTTCAATTAAATCAAAAGATATAATTCTTTGGTTTTTTTCATATCTAGATAGATTTTGTTGACTTATATTTAATTTATTACCTAATTCTTTTTGACTTTTATTATTGCTAATTCTCATATATTTTAATATTTTTCCAATCATATAATCACCATATTTAAAATACCATTTTGGTGTTAAATTGTCTTGACAAACTCCAATTTGGTGTGATATACTTTAAAAGTAAGATACACCAAATAGGTGTAATAGGAGGTAATATTATGAAAAAAGGTTTTACATTAATAGAATTATTAGCAGTAATAATTATACTAGCGATAATAGCTCTAATAGTAACTCCAGCAGTATTAGGAATAATAAGTAATTCAAGAAAATCAGCATCCCTAAGAAGTGGAGAGTTATATTTAAATGCAGTAGAAAATGAAATATTAAATAGAAATTTAATAGAAAATTTTTATCCAAATGTATGTGAAATACAAAGTGACGGGAACCTACTATGCGATGAAGAAAATGAATTAATAATAGATGCAAGTGGAAGAAAACCAACTAAAGGAACCATAACATTCGAAAATGGAAAAGTAAAAAGTGTATCAGGAATGGATATGGGAGATTATGAAGTAGAAATGGGAGAAAATGGTAATCTACTTGTAAAAGGAGAATCATCAACAGGAGGTTCAAGTAGTACTGGAGGCCCAGGTGGATCTGGTGGAGGAACTGGAGGCTCTAGTGGTCCTGGAGGAAGTACAGGTGGTGATACAACACCACCAGTAATAGAAGATGTAAGTGTAGAACATTTAACGATAACAATAACAGCAACCGATGATAGTAAAGATGCATTAACTTATAATTTTGATGATGGAAAAGGGTATATTGATAGTAATTCAGCAACGATAGAAAAAAGTAAAACATATTATTTAAAAGTAAAAGATAAAGCAGGAAATGAAAGTGATTCATGGCCAGTAATCATTGATTTAGAGGCAAATTGTACAATATTATATAAGCCATCTAAACCAAATGCTCCAGAAATAAAGAAAGGATTAACACCAGTAAAATGGGATAATGAACAAAAATCATGGGTTGTAACAACAACAGATGATAAAGACTGGTATGATTATAGTAAACAAGAATGGGCGAATGCAGTAATACTAAAAGATGGGGTATCAAAGGCTTCAGGAGAAAAAATAACAGCTACAGCAACTTATATAAAAGCAATGTTAGTATGGATACCAAGATATGAATATAGAATAGAAACTACTTATGGTAAGTGTGGAAATAATGCAGGAACAAAAGAATTACCAGGAGCAATAGATATACAATTCATATCAAAAGAACAAAAAGAACCAACAAGCGAAGCATATCATATAAATACAGCATTTGCATTCGATGGAAAAGAATTAAGTGGAATATGGGTAGGAAAGTTTGAAACATCAGGCACGAAAGATAGTCCAACAATACTACCAAACTTAAAAGCATTAGTAAATCAAACAGTAAGTGAACAGTATACAACAGCCCAAAGACTCGTATTAATAGGATACAATAGTCATATGGCAAAAAATAGTGAATGGGGAGCAGTAGCTTACTTAAGTCAAAGTATGTATGGTAAATATGGTAATCAAAGTTATAAAGGAGCCAACAAAGAGGTATATATAAATAATTCAAGTAATTATTATACAGGACGAAGTGGAGGAGAACCTGGAAAATCAAATACATCGACTTCTTCAGCTGGAACATGTAACTATGATAATATAAACGATAGAGGAAACGGAACAGGACAATGTGGAGGAGGAGCCTCAACAACAGGAAATATCACAGGAGTATATGATATGAGTGGAGGAGCCTGGGAATATGTAATGGGAAACTACAATGGTACGATTAAAAGTGCAGGTTTCTCTGAAATGCCAGACTTAAAATATTACGATAAATATACATCAAACAATGCCTATGGACATGCCCTAAACGAAACGAGTGGTTGGTATAGCGACTATGCAGTTTTCGTTAGTTCGTCCAATCCTTGGTTCAGACGCGGTGGCGACTACAGCAGTGAGGCTGCTGCCGGGGTGTTCTACTTCAGCGTCGATGCAGGAGAAGCCAGTACCAACTACTCTTTCCGCGTTGTTCTCGTAGCTGCGTAGCAGCTTCCCTCTGAACGCAAGTACTACAAGAGGGCCTGTAATACAAAACGACCACAAATAAAGTGGGA
>CANROP010000032.1 GCA_947632265.1 uncultured Bacilli bacterium | reverse complement strand
ATATAAATATTATATCAGAAGCTACAGGACTATCTATTAATGAAATAAATGGGTTGAAATAACTCATTTTTTATATAATTAAAAGAAGCACAAGGCTTCTTACATCATATCGTCTAGTTTTTTACTGGCTTTTTTCATAACATCATCAGCCAAGCATTCAAGTTTATCCATTACTGGTTCACTATATTTCTGATAAGCTAATACAGCTCCTGCTCCAATAGCTATTAAAGCCATAGACCTTGCTATTTTCATTTTATCACCTCACTAGAAATATGACACTTGTATATGTAAATCATATACATTTATATTCTTAGTATTTTTTTAATTTTTATTCAAGCAAAGTAATAATTTATCTGATAAAGTAGTCTTCCTTACTCTTTCACTATTATTTCTAACTCCATAAGCAAATGACATAGCTTCACCTATTATAATTAATCTTTTTTTAGCACGCGTTATTCCAGTATATATAAGTTTTTTATAAAGCATTCTTTTATATGATGAACTAACTAACATTATTACAAGTTCAAACTCACTACCTTGACTTTTATGTATACTAATTACATAACCATGTTTAAACTTATTAAAATCTTTTAATTGATATGTTACAAGGTTTCCATCATAATCTATTGTTATTTCTATAGTTCCACTTTTAATCCCTTTATATTCTATACGTTTTATAACACCTATATCTCCATTAAAAACATTATTTTCTGGATCGTTTACTAATTGTAAAACTTTATCATTTTCTCTATAAATAACATCGCTTACTTTTACTTCTCTTTTATTTATATCCATAGGATTAAATACATCTTGAAGAACTTTATTTATATTATCTATTCCATTTACTCCTGCATACATAGGAGCCATTAATTGTACTCTTTTATAGTCATAATTTTTACTTATAACTTTTCTACATATATTAACAAGACTTGGTATCATTGCTTCATTATTACATTGTAAAAATTTATAATCATCTCTATCTATTAAAAAATCCTCTTCTAATGAATCATTTTTTATATTGCTTGCTAAAACAGGAATATAACTATTATTATCTTGTCTATAAAGTAAATCTAATTCTATTGTATCAATTATGTCACTATCTATTAAATCTTTTAATACATTTCCAGCACCCACACTAGGTAATTGATTATAATCTCCTACAAGTACTAATTTAATATTATTAGTAAGTCCTTTTAATAAACAATTCATAAGTCTATTATCTATCATACTTACCTCATCTACTATTATCAACTTAGAATAATCAGGATTGTATTCATTTACCATGAACTCATCTGTTTCTTTATTCCATTTTAAAAATCTATGTATAGTTGAGGCTGGTAAATTAGTAGATTCACTCATTCTTTTACTTGCTCTACCAGTAGGAGCTAGAAGAGCTAGAGATGAAATTAAATCTGAATCTCTATATTTATTTAAACTTTTATATAATTCAACTATTGCTTTTATAATAGTAGTTTTACCAGTTCCTGGTCCACCAGTTATTATTAGTATGTTATTTTCTAATGATTTTATTATTGCTTCTTTTTGTTTATCACTATATTCTATTTTATATTTATCTTCTAATTCTTTTATTTTTAATTCAATATTTTTATATTTAGTAGTTTCTTTATTTATTAAATAATTTATTTTAGAAGCAATATATTCTTCTGCTTCATATTCTTCATATATGTAATATCTATCATCTTCAATTTTTATTCTAAGTTCTCCATCTAATTCACTAATCGCATTATCAAAAATATTATTATCTATATCATTTTTTAAATAGTAAGATACACCTTCATATATTTCAGAATAATCTAAATAAGTATCTCCATTTTTAAAACTTAATTCTTTCATAATATATATAATACATGCTTTTATTCTATTTATATTAAGTTTATCTTCATTTAAATTTAAAGCAATAGAATCTAATTTTACAAAGTTTATCTCATCTATATCATCAATTATTCTATAAATATTGTGTTCTATTACATTTATAGTATTACTTTTATAAGTATTATATATACTAAGAGAATCTTTCATACTAAATCCTAATTCTGTTAATTTTAATATAATTTCATGAGATTCTTCATACTTTTTTAAAGTATTATATATTAAATCTATTTTTTCTTTAGATATTTTAGGTACTTGATATAAAGATGTTTTATCTTCAAGTATTAACTCTAGTGTTTTATCTCCTAGGGTATCTACTATTCTTTTAGCTAATTTATCTCCTATACCTTTAAAAAGTGGACTTGATAAAAATTCAATTATTCCATCTTTATCTTCAGGTTTTATTCTCTCACATTCGCTTACATTATATTGAAATCCATATTTTGGATGATCAAAAACTTCTCCGTACATAATATATTTTTCATTTTCATTTAATTCTGCAAAATATCCTGTAAAAGTTATAGTTTTATTAACATGACTTTGCATTTCTATAATATTTGTTTCATGTACTTTTAAAAGACCTATTATAAATCCTTTATCTCCTTTATATATTGATTGTCTAAATGTACCTTTTACATAATCCCTCATAAAATCTCCTAACTAAAAGCAATAAGCGATTATGCTTATCACTTATTTTTAATTATTAGTATTTTCTTCATATTTTAAGCTACTAATTTCTTTTTCTAATTCATCTATTCTGTTTTTATAATCTCTATTTTCTTTTTTTAATCCTAGTACTAATATTGTAATTATAACGATAAGAATAATAATGATTGAAAAAAGAATCCAGCTTATTATGTTTTCTTTAACTTCTCTACTCATAATACCTCCTACATTACATGAAAATTATACCATAAGTGAAAGAATAAGTAAATATGTTAACTGTTTAAAAATTCAATAACTTCATTAACAGTATTATTAAAATTATCAAAATCAACATTAAACCAATTAATATTCATTTGATTATTAAACCAAGTATATTGTCTTTTCGCATATCTTCTACTTCTTTGTTTGATTAATTCGACTGCCTCATCTAAAGTAATTTTATTTTCAAAATATAAAAATAATTCTTTATAACCAATGGGTGTTAATACTGCTTTACTTCTTATATTAGTATCATATATTTTTTTTGCTTCTTCTAATAATCCAGATTTAAGCATTTCATCTACTCTTTTATTTATTCTATCGTATAAAATTTCTCTTGATGTTGTAAGACCTATAAATTTAACATCATAAAGTAATTTATCTGTTTTTTCTTTACTACTAGGTATATTATTAGTATTATTGTAATAATTTAATGCTCTAATTATTCTTTTTCTATTATTTGGATGTATATCTGTATCCTTATCTATATCATTTAGCATTTTATATAAATCTTCTGTTTTATAATTTAAATATTCATAAGTTTTTTTATCTTCATTTTCAAATTTATAATCATAAAGAGAGGCTTTTATATATAATCCAGTACCACCTACAAGTATTGGTACTTTTCCTTTTTTTATTAATTCATCTATTTTATTTCTACAATCTATTTGATAATCATAAACAGTATAATCTTCATTTATATCTTTTATATCAAATAAGTGATGTTTAATATTTTCTTTTTCTTCTTCTGTTACTTTAGCAGTTGCGATATTTAATTGTCTAAATACTTGAGTACTATCTGCATTTATAATTTCTCCATTTAATTTTTTAGCTAGTTCAATACTCATTTTTGTTTTACCTACACCAGTTGGACCTACTATACAAATTATCATAATCCACCTACTTTATAAACATACTATCTCCAAAAGAGAAAAATCTATATTCATTTTTAACTGCTTCATTATAAGCATTCATTATATTATCTTTACCTGCGAGTGCGCTAACTAACATAATTAAAGTACTTTTAGGTAAATGAAAATTAGTAATAAGTGCATCTATTGCTTTAAATTGATATCCAGGATATATAAATATATCAGTCCATCCACTACATTCTTTAAAATTACCATATAAATTAATAATAGTCTCCAAAGTTCTTGTGGAAGTAGTACCAACACTTATTATTCTATTATTATTTTTCTTTGCATCATTCAATGTTTCAGCACATTCACTACTCATCTGATAAAATTCACTATGCATTTTATGTTTAGTTACATCTTCTACATTTACTGGTCTAAAAGTACCTAGTCCAACATGAAGAGTTATGTATACTATTTTTATTCCTTTATTTTTTATTTTATCCATTAATTCTTTTGTAAAATGTAGTCCAGCAGTTGGAGCTGCTGCACTTCCTATATTTTTCGCATACACAGTTTGATATCTATCTTTATCTTTTAATTTTTCATGTATATATGGTGGTAGAGGCATTTCACCTAATTCATCTAATATTTCATAAAATATACCACTATATATAAATTTAAAAGATCTAATACCCTCATCAAAAACCTCAGTACATACTGCACTTAATCTATCTGAAAACTTAATAGTAGTACCTACTTTTATTCTTTTAGCAGGCTTACTTAATACTTCCCATTCATCTTTACTTTTTTCTTTAAGCATTAGTACCTCAACTACCGCACCCGTTTCTTCTTTAACACCAATAAGGCGTGCAGGTAATACTTTAGTATCATTAAGTACTAAAACATCATCTTTATTTAAATAGTCTAATATATCAGTAAAATGCTTATGTTCTATTTCTCCAGTATTTTTATCAAGTACAAGTAATCTTGATGAATCTCTTTTCTCTAAAGGAGTTTGAGCAATCAAATTTTCAGGTAAATAAAAATCAAAATCATCTGTTTTCATATTAACATCCCCAAACGTATCTATTATAACATTTGTAATTAAATAAGTAAATTATAGTACTTGATATTTGTTAATATTTTTATAAACGAAAAAATGTTCATAACTATAATGAACATTATGATGAATATGGATATGTACATTCACTAACACTTGTTGGATTAACCTCATACTTTGTTATAAGACTACCTAATTCACTTGTTGAACTAGTAATTTTAATTTGTAGATTATCATCCATTGGTTCCTTAGTACGTGGATCTATCACATCATCCATAACACCACTATCTATTAAATTTTTAAGAGTTATATATATACATTCTCCTGAATCTGGTAGTAAAGACATATTTTGTGCTCCCCAAATCTGTGCTGATTCTTTTATTGACATAAGTTGTGTATTATATAAATCTTCTTTTGAATCTTTAACTAATTTTGTTACAGCTGTACCTGCTACTAAAGCAAGTAAGGATAAAATTATTATTACAGCAAGTAATTCAACTAGTGTAAAACCTTTAATGCTTTTCATTTAACAACCTCTTTCACGTTTCATTTTTTCTTTCTTTATGTTTTATAAATTCCAATAGTTCTAGTTTTATTTTATTTCTTCTCTTTTGATAGTCATCATATAATTCTAATCTTTCTTTTTTAGTATGTGTCATATATTCTTGATGGATTCTAAATAATTCTTCTTTTGATTTTTCTTCCGTCATATATTATAAATTCCTCCTTTTACAGTATGTTTTAAAAAATCATCTACAATATTAACTAATTTAATATTTTCTTTTTTAAATACATCATGTGTAAGTTTATCTACAAATACTAATTTTTTATTATCCGATTTAATAGAATTATAAACATATAAAGATGAACTAACAGGAACTATCTCATCATTTTTTCCTTGTATTATCAATGTAGGGCAAGTTATATTTTTAGGACATTCATAATACTTTTTTACTAGATTTTTAAATTCTATAACTGATTCTAAATTTAATTTAAACATTCGTGATATAATTTCCTGAATACTATAAGTTTTTACTATACTTGGTGTAGTTTTTATTGATTTAGGTATATCTGCTTTTTCATTAGTAATGCTTAAATAATGAAATGCGGGTGCGGCTAAGACTATCTTTTTAATCTCTTTATACTTAGTAGCAAGATAAGAAGTAATAACTCCTCCCATACTATGTCCTATAACATATATGTTTTTATATCCACTACCTATTAACCACTCTACATGTTCTTCGCAAGATTTAATCCATTCTTGATATGTTACTTTACTGAAATTTCTCTCATGTCCTGGTAAAGTAAATTGGAATACATCAAAATTTTTATTTAGTTCTAAATTATTCGCGAGTAATTCTAAATCATAAGTTCCACCTAAAAAGCCATGAATTATCAATATCGCTTTTCTAAATATCATAACATCACTATCTTTCAATATCATGTATTCTCATGTTAAATTATAACACACTAAATAATTTGCTGTAAAGAAAAAAAGTTGCATTTTTACAACTTTTTAATTTATAGCTAGTATTTTAACATCATATTTACCATTTGGGCTATCAACTGAGACAATTTCACCAACTTTTAAACCCATAATAGCTTTAGCTATTGGTGACTCATTAGATATTTTATTAGTAAAAGGATCTGCTTCTTTACTTCCTACTATAGAATATTCCTCTTGTTCTTTATCATCTACATACTCTATAGTTACTTTAGTTCCAATAGATACTGTATCAGTATCTACTTTAGTTATGACAACTGCATGTTCTAACATAGCCTCAAGTTCTTTTATTCTTGATTCTACTATTGCTTGTTCAGTTCTTGCAGCATCATATTCTGCATTTTCGCTTAAATCTCCTTGAGCTCTCGCATCCTTTAAAGCAGATATAATTTCTGGACGTTTTACTTGTATTAAATTATCTAATTCCTCTCTTATTTGATCAATACCCTCTTGTGTTAAATATAATTCTTTACTTTCTGACATTTTAATTCACCTCTGTTATTTCTAATGAACAATCAAAATAATACTACATATTTATCGTTTTGTCAACTTTTTTTACTCTGATCATATCATCTTTCTCTAATTTTTCACAAATATTAAATTTAACAATTTGTCTTGGATGTCTAACTACATCTATAATATTTCCATCCTCATCATATATATTATTTATTTTATAAGTTATTATGTCATGATTTGGACCAAATATTTCTACAATATCTCCCTTTTTAAAATAATTTCTTTGTTCTACTATAGCCATATTAGTATTTTCATCATAATCAAGTATAATTCCTAAAAAATCTTGATTAGAAACTTCTTCTCTACCATTATAATAACTACAAGTAGAGTCATATATTCCATTAAAAAATTGTGGAATAGAATCTCTATTTGCACAGTTAGTTAAACATCTTTCATACTCTTTATTATATGTATAAGTATCTTTATTGTTACAATATTCATCTATTACTTTTCTATATATAGATACTATGGTTGCTACATAATATAAAGATCGCATCCTTCCTTCAATTTTAAATGAAGTTATACCCATATCAATCATTTCAGGTATATATTTAAGTAGTGATAAGTCTTTAGAACAAAATGTAAATGGCTTATCTCCTTTTATTTCTTTTTGATTTTCATCAAATAAATCAAAATCCCATCTACATATTTGACTGCATCCTCCACGGTTAGCATCTCTATTAGTTAAGAAGTTAGACATAACACATCTACCACTATATCCTGCACACATGGCTCCGTGTATAAATGTTTCTATTTCTATATCTACATTATCTATTATATCTTTTATTTCTTCCTTAGTGCATTCACGTCCAAGTACTATACGAGTTACACCTTGTTCTTTCCAAAACTTTGCAGTTTCTATATTTAATGTAGATGCTTGAGTAGATAAGTGAACATCTAAATTTGTATTAGTAAGTGCTTCTTTTATAACTACTGGATCACTTACTATTATAGCATCTACTCTATTTTTTTCTAATTCTTTTAAATAGTTAGTTAATCCATCTAATTCATCATTATGTAATACTATATTAACAGTAACATATACTTTTTTATTCATAGAATGTGCATATGTTGTTGCTTCTTTTATTTCATCCATAGTAAAATTAATCGCATTAGCTCTAAGACTTAATGCGGGACCCCCTATATATACTGCATCTGCTCCGTACTTTAAAGCTATTTTTAATCTTTCCAAGTCTCCTGCGGGAGCTAATAACTCTGGTTTATTTATCATTTTTCTTCACCTTATATATCGTTTTTGTATTTAAAAATCCTAGACTAGTATTAACAAACATATTATTAATTTTATTATAGTATTCAAGCACATTATTCTTATTTACACTTTTAAATAATTTTATTACTTCTATAAATTTATCTAAATCAATATCAAATCCATTTAATATTACATAATCTACATTTATATTTATATATGATTTTATTCCATTTAGTATACTATCAGAATAAACTTGTGTAGCAATATCATTATCTACTATTGGATATGTCTTACCTTCTTTTTTCATATAATTTATCTTTGAATTATCTTCTAGTTTAAAATATTCTAAGTAGTTTTTTACTATATGTCTTTTAGATACAAACATAGGTAAATAGCCAAATAATGTTACCATAAGTTTAGATTTACTTTTTTTAGATATAGTAATTATTTCTTCTTCCGTAATATCACTCGATAAATATGTGTAATTTACACCAAAATCATTCCAATAGTTAATAGTATTATAATTAGTTGTTAAATGTTCTGCAGCCCATACTAAATCATAATTTAAATTTAAAGATTTATATATTGATAAAACTGAAACATCATAATATAAAACACCTTTAATATTATAATTATTTAGTTCTATTAGTATTTCTTTTATTTTATCTAAATCACTATTATGCATATTTTTATTTATACTAATAAATATATCTTTACTTGTATATTTTTTTAATATATCTAAATCATCTATACTTATGCATAAATTAGTATTTACACACATGTTTTCTATTCCAATTATATAGCCATCAACTAAATCTTTTGTTTTTTCTATTTCATTAAAATCAGATGGTAATGTTATTATTTTATTCAAATAAAATCACCTCAATTTACTTAAAAAAAAGACGTCTTTTAGACGCCTTTAATATTATCACATTATAAGTATTTTGTCAATTTTTAATCTTCAGGATATTTACAATCAATATATTCTTTAGTTTCAACATTTCTACATTGATATTCCCCATTTACATTATTTTTATAATAAGTAACTGATCCACAATCATTAGTTAAGAAACAATCTATACATGATGTAATACTATTAATATCACTCTCATCTGCAGCAATACTCATAACAAGTTGAACTATTGAAACTACGAAGAATATAATTACAGCAGCTATTGCCCTTCTAACTAAAGATTTTTGTGCTTTTTTCATGTCGTCTTCATTAGAAGAAATTATTGCTTTAACTAGAGTTATCATGCTTACCAAAACTAATATAATAGGTACAGCAATTTTAAGTAAATTAACACTAAAATGTGTTATCTGTGGCAACTGGTATGGTATATCACGTGCATTACCACATGCTACATATCTTAAATTATCTGTATTACAGTAACCATAATCTTCGTTCCAAACACATGAAAAGTAAGGATTTTGAGTACAAGTAGGCTTGTCTTTTATCTCAAAACAAGAAGTTGAAGTACTCATACAATAATTTAAATCATCATTCCAATAACAAGATAAATTCTTATTACTATTGCATTGAGTTTCCCCTGAAATTTGCCCACAAGAATCCAATTTTAAATTATATACTTCTATTATTCCTGATCCAAGTCCAAGTTCAGATGAAACTCCATATTTATTAGTCAAAAATGATTTAATGTTATATAAATCAGACATGCTAGCAATCGCATAACTAAGTTCAGGATCTTTATAGGATATAAGATAATCAGGACAAGTATTATTACCAAAAGAGCCAGAGTTTGTGCTTGTTCCTTCAAAAGGATCACCCCAGTTTTTAATTTCACCAGATGGTTTATCACCTGAAGTGCTTGTGTAAACCTCACCTTTAACTAGTAATAAATTAATGTCAAAAGCATATATATTATCTCTCGCATCAGTATATTTACAATCATAATCTTCCATGTTTTTCGCACTTACTTTACCTATAAATATTAAATTAATCATTAATAGTGCGACTAAAAATACTATATGTTTTCTACTCATAAAATCTCTCCTATATCTCCATTTTTTATAAGATGAGCATTAGCATCATCAGTATCTAAATGTAATTCAAAGTATGAATTATCACTTACTTTTAAATGAACGTTAGTAATTATTCCACCTTTTTCTCCATCAAGTTTAACACAAACTGTCTCTTTACCTTCTAATCCATATTGTTTTAACTGGCTAGGTAAGAGATGAATATGTCTAGTTGCGATTATACATCCATAATCTAAATTTACTTCTCCTTTTGGTCCTATTATTGTAACTTTTTCACTTCCAATTAAATCTCCTGAATCTCTAACTGGTGGATTTAAACCTAATTTATATGCATCTGTCTTACTTATTTCTACCTGAGTATAATCTCTAATAGGTCCAAGAACTCTAACATTATTTATTTCATCTTTATCAGTCTTTATAGTAACTGTTGATGTAGATGCGAATTGAAAAGGTTGTTTTAATTCGTTTTTAACTTCTAAATTATAACCTTCTCCAAATAAAATATTCAAGTGTTCCCTAGTAAGATGAACATGTCTATTTGAAACACCTATACTAACTTTCATGTTATCACCAAAGACATTATAGCATATTTTCTCTATTTTTTAAATATATTTTAAAGAAAGGATGATTTTATGAATAATGGTTACTTAAATCCAAATGCATTTCCAGGTAAACCTATATACTCTGGGGGAATGCCAACTCCAAATCAATCTACAGCAAACACAACTATGCAGGAATATATTCCAAATGAACAATCATATATAGAAAATATATTAAGAGTAAACAAAGGTAAAAGAGTTACTGTATATCAATCTTTTGCAGATGCTGAAGAGTGGAGAGATAAAGAATTTACTGGTATAATAGAACAATCAGGAAGGGATCATATAATATTAAGTGATCCAACTACTGGTAATTGGTATTTACTACTTATGATTTATGTAAATTATATAAAATTTGATGAAGAAATAAATACCGTAGAACAATTTTATCCATCTATTGGATAAAAAGTATTGATATCAATTTTTATATTTGTTATAATTGTTATAGGTGATAGTAAATGAGCGTAATAATTGTAACACTATCAATAGTAATAGTAGTTGGAATAATTTTAATATTCTTAGTTGCGACTTATAATCATTTTCAAGATTATATAATTAGAATTAATGAAGCAGAAGTAAATATAGATGCTGTACTTAGAAAAAGATTTGATTTACTTAATAAATCAATAGGTATTATAAAAGCAAATATTGATTCTGAAGAGGATGTACTTGAAATGATTGCAAAACTAAGATCAAAAAAATTAACTAACTTTGAATTAGATAGAAATTTATACGATGCGATTAATGAATATCAAGCAATTAAAGCTAGATTCCCTGAATTACAAGAGTGTAACGAATTAGTAAAAATTGAAATAAATCTTATGGAATCAGAGTCTGAGATTGTAGGACTTAGAAAATATTATAATGATATTATTACTGATTATAATAGATTAGTAAAGAATTGTCCTTCAAATATCGTAGCCATAATTAAAAATTATAAAGCTAAAGATTATTTTGATGGAAATAATATTGATGAAGAAAAAAGTGCTATAAAGTTATAGTACTTATTTTTTCTTTGATCTACCTTTAAATATTATATATAGAAATATTAGAATAATTAATACACTAAATCCTAATACTATATAGTTTTTATTTATTTCATTTGATATATTATCTACTTCTTCTTCTATTTCTTCTATTTTAAGTTTGTACTCTCCTGGTTTAACATAGCTATAGTTTTCTCTAATGTAATTTTCTTTCTCTTCATCTGATACTTCCAACTTTTCTTTATATTTTTTTAATTGGTCAAATTCTTCTTGTAACTGTACGTAATAATTTTCTAATTCTTTTTTTTCTTTATCTAAATTATTAATAGTATATATATTGTATAAAAAACTTAATCCAAAATATACTATCGCTATTAAACTTAATGTCCCAAAAAGAGTAAGTCTTCTTTTAGCAGTCTTAGATATTCTTTTTTTAGCCATATCATCACCATATAAAGTATATCATTTTTTATTGGTATTTGCAATTGCTTTAACAATTAAATCATATAAAACAAAGCCTACTATTATACTTATTATTGAATATATATGAAATATTGCATTTCCTATCTTTTGTATACCTACAAAATAAACAATAGTCATAAAAATTATCAAAAATAATGAACATATAAATTTTTTTATGTTAGAAAATTTACTTATTTTTTTATTAAACCATTCAAGAAGTGATGAAAATAAAAAACCAAATATAAAAGAAAAAATAACAAGTTTAATTTGTAAATCTAAAGCTATCATTTAAATAACTTAGAGAAAACACTTTCTTGTTTTGATTGCTTTTTATTAGACTCTAAATAACTTAAACTATCTATTTTTCCTTTTATTGCAACGTCTCCTTGATATGTGTCTAATTTTATAATTTCTAGGCTTGATCCTTTTATTTGTATATATCCCATAGTAGTTTCTAATAAAAATTCTGATTCATCAAAATTTTCTATTTTTTTTACACCACTTATATTTATACTCTTTCTTTGATTGATATTTATAACATGATTATTTGTTATTATATCCTTGTCCATTATATCACCTAATAAATAATATGCAGCTTGTCTTAAAGTATAACAATATTTTGTTATAAGAAAAAACCCATACGGGTTTATTCTTCTTCTTTATTGTATTCTTCGAATATAGCATCTTCAAATAGTTTTCTAGTTTCAGAATTTATTGGATGAGCTATATCATGATATTCACCTTCTGCATTTTTTCTACTTGGCATTGCGATGAATAACCCTTCCTTACCTTCAATAATTCTAATATCACGGATTACAAAGCAATCATCAAGAACTACAGAAGCTATTCCTTTCATTTTTGTATCATCATTTTTTTTGTGAACATTGACTGACGTTATTTTCATATAAAGCATCTCCTTCCGTTATCATTTCACAATTAAAGTATATAATAATTATACGAAAAATGCAAGTATTATTTAAAAAATAATTAAATATTTTGTATTTTTTTAGTTCTATCCAAAGAGGATTCTAAATAATATGTCAAAATCCAATATTTAAAGGACTTATTAAATTTTTATTAAAATTTATAAAAATTACCAAGTAGGTGATTTCAGCATTATTTTTGACTTATATAGTTTTGTTTATTTCTAAAGAGGAATTTTAACTTACATCAGATCTAATTTGTTCTGGGCTATTAAAATACATTGGTGTATATGCTCCTGACTTTAAAAGCATATCTCTATCTTTTAATAATCCAGCGATAACAACTGGTACTTGTTCTACATATCTTGGATGATCTTGACCTGTTAATTCATAATATCTCACATTTAATCTTGTGGCTGTAATTGGATCACTAAATGGATGATTATAGTTCCATTTATAATCACTACAACACCATTGTAATTATTTAATAGTTCTGTTACATCATTTAGACTAGCGGTTTGTAAATTATACATTATGCTTTGCATTCTTTCTAAATGTGGTTCTACATATCTTCCCTCCATTTGTTGTGTTATAGCACACATTCAAAAGAAAAGTAACCCTTTCGAGTTACTTTTCTTGCCTGAGGGATCCCGTACTTAACATACGATTAGAACATT
>CANROP010000031.1 GCA_947632265.1 uncultured Bacilli bacterium | reverse complement strand
AGAATATAAGTATACTTTATATGATGAATTACAACCTAAAACAGGTAGTTTAACAATAAAAAAAGTAGATAGTGAAAGTATCGCAAGAAATAATGTATCCTTAAAAGGAGCTAAGTATGGTATATATAAAGGTGATAATTTAATTAAAGAAGTAGAGACTAATGAATATGGTATAGCCACTATAAATGATTTACCCCTTGGAATTTATACTGTAAAAGAGATAGAATCTAGTATAGGTTATGAATTAGATTTAAATACATATGAATTTGAAATAACAAAAGATAATTTAGATGTAGAAATAATATCAAAAGAAAATATTATAAAAGGAACTGTTATATTAACTAAATATTATGGATATAAAGATAACTATGATTTAGAAGATGGAGCAGAGTTTAAAGTATATGATTGGAATAATGATTTAGTAGGTATATATAAAACTAAAAAAGGTAAAATTACTTTTAAACTTCCTTATGGAAAGTATAAAATAAAACAAACTAAGGGAGCAGATGATTATGAATTTACTAAAGATATAAATATAGAAATAAAAGAAAGTAAAGAATATAAGTATACTTTATATGATGAATTACAACCTAAAACAGGTAGTTTAACAATAAAAAAAGTAGATAGTGAAAGTATCGCAAGAAATAATGTATCCTTAAAAGGAGCTAAGTATGGTATATATAAAGGTGATAATTTAATTAAAGAAGTAGAGACTAATGAATATGGTATAGCCACTATAAATGATTTACCCCTTGGAATTTATACTGTAAAAGAGATAGAATCTAGTATAGGTTATGAATTAGATTTAAATACATATGAATTTGAAATAACAAAAGATAATTTAGATGTAGAAATAATATCAAAAGAAAATATCATAAAGGGAAAAGTTAATATAACTAAATATTATGGTGTTCATATATTTTGGGATTTAGAAGATTGTGCGAAGTTTGAAGTATATGATTGGAATAATAATTTAGTAGGTACATATGAAACAGAAGAAGGTAAAATTAATTTAGAATTACCATATGGAAATTATAAAATAAAGCAAGTATATGGTAGACCTAATTATTACTATGCAGAAGATCTTGATGTAAATATAACTGAAACAAAAGAATATAATTATACTCTTTATGATGAATTTGTAATAATGACTTTTACTGATGCTCCAGATACTTCAAAATCTGGTTATAATTATCAAATGCCTATAATACTTATTATATTTGGAATGGTATTACTATTAATTAATAAAATTAGAAAAGTTAAAATATAATATCGCATATACTTATATAGGTGATTATATGACTTTAAATGAAATTATAAAAATAGTAGGAGGAAAATCATATAAAGAAAAAGATATATCAATAAAAGATATAAAAACTGATTCTAGAAAAATTAAGCATGGTGACTTATTTATCGCATTAAAAGGTAAAAATTATAATGGAAATAACTATGTAGAAGATGCAATAAAAAAGGGAGCAGTAGCTTGTATATCTTCAGATATATCAAGTGATAAATGTATTAAAGTAGATGATACATATGAATCCCTCTTTAATATAGCTCGCTATATAAGAAGTAAAAGTAATATTCCATTAATCGCAATAACAGGTTCAAATGGAAAAACAACAACAAAAGATCTTATAGCTCACATACTTTCATCTAGATATAACGTATTAAGAAATAAAGAAAACAATAATAATTTAATAGGAGTATCTAAAACTTTATTTAACCTAAATGATAAGCATGAAATAATCGTTATGGAACTTGGATCTAATCATCCAGGAGAAATATCAAAATTATCCCTTATGTGCATGCCAGATTTATCAGTAATAACAAATATTGGTTCATCCCATCTTGAATACTTTAAAACAAGAAAAAACATATATAAAGAAAAGTTAAGTATAATAGATGGAATGGTAAATAAAAAATTAATTGTAAATGGCGATGATAAATATTTAAAGAAAACTCATGGATATAAATGTGGACTTTTAAGTAGATGTGATTTAAAAGCTTATGATATATTTGAAGATATAAATAAAGTAACATTTAAAATAAAATTAGATAAAGAATATAAAATAACTTTTAATAATCCTGGTAAGCATTTTGTAAATGATATATTGCTCGCTATTAAAGTATCCATAGATTATGGTATAAAAATGAAGACGATTATAAAAAAAATTGCCTCATTCAAGTTAATAGATAAAAGGATGAACTTAGTAAAATGTGGAAGTAATGTAATAATAAATGATTGTTATAATTCAAGTTATGAATCTGTTATTGCTGGATTAAATTATTTAAGTAAACTACCAGGTGGAAGAGTTATAATAATTGCGGATATATTAGAACTAGGAAAACATTCAAATAGAATACATAAAAAAATTAATAAAAAAGTAAAAAAAATAAATAAAGATTTAGTTTTAACTATAGGAAAATATAGTAAAAAAATAAAAGGAATCCATTTTAAAAACAATGAAGATTTAATAAAGTATTTAGAATGTTGTCCAATAAAAAATAGTTATATATATGTAAAAGGTTCAAGAAGAATGAACTTAGATGAAATAGTTGATTATTTAAAATCATAGTTGTTTACTAATTTTATTTATGATGTTATAATGTATTTGCTTTGAGGTGGAATATGAAAGTAAAATACGAATTATTAAAAAATGATACAAAAACAAAAGCTAGATATGGATTACTACATACTAATTATGGCACATATGAAACACCTATGTTTATGCCAGTAGGAACACAAGCTACAGTAAAAACGTTATCTCCAGAAGAATTAAAAGAAATGAATAGTGCAGTAATACTTTCTAATACATATCACTTATGGTTAAGACCAGGATGTGATATTGTTTATAATGCTGGTGGACTTCATAAATTCATGAACTATAACGGGCCTATACTTACAGATAGTGGTGGATTTCAAGTATTTAGTTTAGCTAAAAATAAATCTAAGGATATAACTGAAGAAGGAGTGCATTTTAAAAGTCATATAGATGGTTCTAACTTGTTCTTAACTCCAGAATTATCTATACAAATTCAAAATAAATTAGATAGTGATATCGCTATGTCATTTGATGAATGTATTCCATATCCTGCAACTTATGAATATGCTAAAGCAAGTACTGAGCGAACACTTAGGTGGGCTAAAAGAGGAAAAGGTGTTTTCAATAACGAAAGGCAATCTCTATTTGGAATAGTCCAAGGAGGAGCATACGAAGATTTAAGAAACTATAGTGCGATTGAAACTGTTAAGATGGATTTTGACGGGTATAGTATTGGTGGAACTAGTGTTGGTGAAGATAAAACTACAATGTATAAGATGATTGATGATGCGATAAAATATCTTCCAATAGATAAACCAAGATACCTTATGGGAGTAGGAGATCCTATAGATATAATAGAAGGTGTAGTAAGAGGAGTAGATATGTTTGACTGTGTACTTCCAACAAGAATCGCACGCCATGGTAATGCTTTTACAAGACATGGAAAAATAAATATAAAAAATGCTAAATATAAAGAAGATTTTACACCTATAGAAGTTGGATGCGATTGTTATACCTGCACACACTATACAAAAGCATACATTAGACATTTAATAGTTTCTAGTGAATCTTTTGGTCAAAGGTTATTATCAATACATAATATTAGATTCTTAATTAAATTAACTGAAGATTTAAGAGAATCAATAAAGAATGATAATATTCTAGAATATAAAGATGCTTTTATAAAAGAATATAGTGGTGGAAATGATAAGTAATAAAAATTATTTTTTAAAAGGAAATACTAGTGCTAAAATCGTACTAATATCTGATATTCATTATTATAATAAAAAAGAATTACCTATATTAAATAAAGTATTAAATGAGATTAAAAAAATTAATCCAGATTATATATGTATTCCAGGAGATATAACTGATGAGTCAAAAGTTATTTATGAACAACCTTTAATAGATTGGATTTCAAAGTTATCATCTATATCAAAAGTAATAATATCTCTTGGAAACCATGAATTTTATATAGATAAGTCAAATAATGTATTCGGTTTAAACCATAAATTAATAGATAAAATTAAAAACATAAAAAATGTATATTTATTAGATAATGAAAGTATAGTTTTAAATAATATTAATTTTATTGGAGTAACTTTACCTATTTCTTATTATATAGATGAAGAAAATGGCTTAGATATAACACCTTATATATATAATTTTAAAACAAATAAAAATAATTATAATGTACTTTTATGCCATACTCCCATGAATATATATAAAGAAGATATAATAAAAAAATTAGGAGTAGACTTAATATTATGTGGACATATGCATGGCGGAATAACTCCAAATATTTTAAGACCTATTTTAAAAAATACTGGTCTTGCAAGTCCAAAAAGAAAACCTTTTCCAAAAAATTGTTATGGACATTTAAAAAAGTTAGATACAGATATAATTATAACATCAGGAATAGTAAAACTTTCACATGAAAATGAGTATAGATTGTTTAACAGATTTTTCTCTTCTGAAATTGTAACTATAACTATAAAAGATAAATAAAATAATATATTTTAGTTCATTTTTAATGGCATATATCATATATTAAATTGAGGAGTGATTATATGTCATTATTTAAGGAGATAGTTACAAAAGCCGTAATTGGTAAAGGTAAAAAGTATTTTAAAGATAATTATAGTATAAGCGTAGAAAATGTTCCTACTACTATTTTGGGTTGTTGGGTAATAAATCACAAATTTAAAGGATATAAAACAAATGACAAAATCGGTGTAAGTGGATCATATGATGTAAATATATGGTATTCATATGATAATGATTCTAAAACTGCTGTTGTAAATAAAAATATATCTTATAATGATTTATTTAATGTTAAATTAAAAGATACAGCTGATCTTTCAAGTGATACTGATATAATTGTAAGAACATTAAAACAACCTAGTTGTTCAAGTGTTAATATAGATAATAAAAATATAACATTTGATATTGAAAAAGAATTAGGAGTAGAAATAGTAGGAGAGACTAAAGTAAAAATATCTATCGAAGAAGATGAAGAGCCTTGGGATGAAATAGAAGATGAATTAACAAAGCAAGATGAAGAAGAGATAGATAAGGTAAATGATGATTTTATAAAATAGTACTTATGTACTTTTTTATATTATATAGTAAGCTAATTACATACTCTAAGTTTATTTTACTTTGTCATTATAGATTAATTAAGTCAACTAAAAAGGGTTGACAACAAGAAATATATATGTTAATATTATTATGTGAATGGAGGGATAATATGGCAGTAAAAATTAGACTAAAAAGAATGGGTGCTAAAAAAAGACCATTTTATAGAGTTGTAGTTGCTGATTCAAGATTTCCTAGAGACGGTAGATTTATTGAAGAAATAGGATATTATAATCCAATTGAAAATCCAGCTGTTGTTAAAATCGATAGAGAATTAGCTATGAAATGGTTAAAAGAAGGAGCAACTCCAACTGATACAGTAAGAGACATTTTAAGTAAAGAAGGAATTATGAAAGAATTTCATGAATCAAAAATGGCTAAAAAAGAAGCTAAATAAGGTTGGTAGTTGTTATGGAATTAGTTAGTTTAACAGAATATTTAGTAAAAGAATTATTACCTGATGTTGAAAACATTAGCGTAAAAGAAGTAGAATCTGAAAATGAGACAATAATTCAAGTATTAGTACCTAATGATTGTATGAGTAGAGTTATTGGTAAAGGTGGATATATTATAAATTCACTTAGAACTATTGTACAAGCATCTGCATACATAAGAAAATTAGGTAGAGTTAGAATAAATGTAGATTCACTTTAGAATTTTACCTATTAATGGAATTATCCCTTAATAGGTTTTTATTAGGAAATGAATAATTTTAGTAATAAAAATAAGCAATAAAAGGGAGATTAAATAAATTTCGCCCTATAAACCACCAAAATAATGAAACTTTACTAAAGTTATTACCATATATTCAAAATCATTGAAATTAAAGGAAATAATTAGAATTTGAAAAAATTATAAAAATGTGGTACAATCTAACCACTGTCACATTTTTAAGGGGGAATTTTTGTGTTAGAAAATTTAAAAGGTATATTATTAGATCCAAAGGTTAAAGAAAAAATTAATGAATGTGAATTAATAGCAGAACAAAAAGAAAAATTACAAGCATATCAAAAATCTTTTTTTGAAGATAAAATGAAAGATTTAGAAAAAAAGTTTTTTGATATAAATTTAACTATATCAAAAATGAATAAGAATATATTTAGTATATTTTTAAAAAATAAAATTAAAGAATTAGAATTAGAAGCTAAAGTTTTAAAAAATAATATATTAGATTTAAAATATTCAATGATTTTTTATCAAAGACGTGATGAATATTATGTAAATAGATTCTTAAACTATTTAGATAATAAACTTTTAAAACTATTAAATGAAATGATAAGTTTAGGAAATATTAATACATTAAAAGATATGGGCTTATCTTTAGAACAAGCAATTAAAATACTAACTGAAAATAATATCGATATTTCGCTTGATGAAAATGATTTAGATGCATATAATAAAGAAAATAGTGATATCAAGATAAAGGGTTTAGAAGATTTATTTTTAGTTCATGGAACAAACAATAATCCTAATGAAAATTATCTAAAAACATCATATGAATTAGGTAGGGATGATAATAAAGAATTTGACATTGTAACAGTAAATGGTGTTAAAGTAAAAAGAAGTTCTGAAGAATTTGAAAATGTATTACATTTTAGTATTAACTCTTTAGAAGAAGGAATAAATAGTTATAAAAATATTGTTATAGTCCCAATATCTTCAGTACCAAAAGGTAAAATTATTAATTTTTCTTCAAACAATATAATTGTTGAAGGTGGAATGCCATTAGATAATGATTGTTATATACTATGTAGGGAAGAGGATTATAGTACTATTAAAACATTAAATCCAAATACTAATATTATTAAATGTAAAGGAAAAAAATTAGAAGAATATTTAAACATCGCTATAAAAATACTAAATTGTAAAGTTGAATCAAAAGATTCTAACTTAGAAGAATGTAGTGGAAATAAAACTATAGAGGAAATTCTTGATAAGAATGATTTTAAAGTAACAACTGATTATTTTAATACAAAAGAAGGAATAAAAGAAAAATCTATTCAAAATAAAAGTCAGATTGTATTGACTTTAAATTCTATAAATAATTCATTTATAATAGGTTCTGTTAGTGCGATTATAAGATTTTGTAAATCAGTTTATGAAGCTTTAAAAGATAATTTAAATGAATTTTTAATAAATAGTAATAATCAAAATATTCAGTCTAATTTAAAAGATTTAGAACAATTTTTAAATTTAAATAATGTAAGATACAATAAAAAAGTATTTAGCACTCTTGAAAATTTTGAAAATATAACTTTAGAAAATATAGATTCTGTATTAACTGATATATTACCATCAGATCTTAATGATGAACAAATTTTTGTAATATTGAATAATTATAAAGAAAACATCATTGAATATCTTGGATTTATTATCGTAACTACATTATTATATGAAACTTATAAATTTGAACTTGATAGTAAATGTGAAGATAAAAGTAAAGAAAAGATAAAAACGATGTAAAGTCTATGCTTTTAAATAGTATAGACTTTTATATTAATAAAATAATGTCGAATTTCTAAACTAAAAATTTTTAGTTCATTCTTGTAATAATCTTATATATATATTATAATTATTAATAGGATGTGATATCGATATGAAACAAAGATTGATAAGTGCTTTTCTTGCATTCATCATATTTATACCTATTTTTATTAAGGGAGGCTCTATATTCAATTTAGTATTTTATTTATTAACAATAATTGGAATAAGAGAATTTATGAAAGTAAGAGAAAAAGAAAAACCATTTCCTGATTTTATAAGATTAATAACATATTTAGTAATAAGCATGTTATACTTTCAAAATATTTTAGATAATAAATTCAGTCTTGCTTTAGACTATAGATTAATAGCTGGAATATTTTTAACTTTATTACTTCCTGTTGTCTTATATAAAGGAGATAAAGTATATAATATAAAGGATGCATTTTATCTAATTGGTGGAGTATTCTTCTTAGGATTTTCTATGACATTATTTAGTGTTTATAGAAATATAAGTTTAAAATTAATAATTTTCTTATTTTTAATAACAATAATTACAGATTCATATGCATTATTTATAGGAAAATTAATTGGTAAAAATAAACTACTAGAAGAAATATCTCCAAATAAAACATGGGAGGGTACAATAGGTGGTAGTTTAATTGCAACATTCACGTGTACAGTATACTACATAACAGTTATAGATCCTAATATATCTTTAGGAGTTATAGTATCTTTAGTATTCTTCTTAAGTTTAATAGGACAGTTTGGAGATTTACTATTTTCAGCTATAAAAAGAACATATGGAGTAAAAGATTTTTCAAATATTATGCCAGGTCATGGCGGTGTACTTGATAGACTTGACAGTACGATATTTGTTATGTTAGCATTTACATTTTTCTTAGAATTAATATAGAGAGAGGGATTATATGACAATAATATATTTTATTTTAATATTAGGAATAACAGTATTTATACATGAATTAGGACATTTTATATTTGCAAAAAAATTTGGAGTTTATGTATATGAATTTTCTATAGGAATGGGTCCAAGACTTTTTAAATTTAATAGAAAAAATGATGAGACTGATTATTGTATTAGATTGTTCCCAATAGGAGGATTTGTACAAATGGCTGGTGAAGAAGTTGAAGTAGATGAAAAAATACCTGAAAATAAAAGACTTCAATCTAAGCCAGCTTATCAGAGATTATTAATAATGGTTGCAGGCGTTATGATGAATTTTTTGCTTGCTATAGTATTATTGTTTTGTATTGGATTATTCAATAAAGTTACATTTAACAATCTATATGTTGAAGATAGTACAATAACTGGACTAAATAATAATGATAAAATAATTGCAGTAAATAATCACTTTACAAACAATTATGACAAACTTGCTCTTGAGTTAACAATCGCATCTAATAAAGATTTTACTATAACTGTAAAAGATTCAAATAACAAAGAAAAAGATGTAGAAGTAAGTCCTATTAAAGTAGGAGAATCTGGTTTATTATATGGAAAAGATTATGGAATTGAAGTATCAGATTTAAAGATAACAAATTCTTTAGTAGAAGGTATTGGTACTGATGATATTATAACTAGTGTAAATGGAATAGCAGTCAATAACTATTTAGAACTTTTAAAAGAATTAAAAGAAACAAACGAAGATAATTTAATAATTACTGTTAAATCTAAAGATGGAGAAATAAAAGAAGCTAATATAAATGTAACTGATAAAAAAGATGATAAAATGCAAGGATATAGTTATGGATTTTATATAACAGGTAAATCTGAAAAAGGATTTTTTGCAGCTATTAAATATGCATTTTCTAAATTCTTTAGTACTATAGAACAGATGATATTTACAGTATTTTATCTAATAACAGGGAAATTAAGTTTAAGTATGTTATCAGGACCTGTTGGTATATATAATGTTGTAAGTGTATATTCGCATTATGGATTTGCTAATATAGTTTCACTTCTATGCTTAATATGTATAAATGTAGGCTTTATAAATATATTACCATTACCTGCATTTGATGGAGGTCATGTACTATTTATTATAATAGAAAAAATAAAAGGAAGTAGAGTAGATCCAAAAATAGAAAATACAATTCATAACATAGGTTTAATATTACTTATGATACTTATGGTTATTGTAACATATAGTGATATAATGAGATTATTTTAGGTGGTAGTATGTTAAAAGTAGAACATGTAACAAAATATTATGGAAATTTTAAAGCAGTAGATGATTTATCATTTGAAGTTGATAAAGGAGAAATATTCGGATTATTAGGTGTAAATGGTGCTGGAAAAACGACAACATTTAGAATGATTATGGGGCTATTGGATAAAACAGAAGGAAAAATTACACTAGATGGAAAAACTATTGATTATTCAGTTACAGATAATATAGGATTTTTAACCGAAGAGAGAAGTTTACTTACCAAATTAACAGTAAAAGAACAAGCAATATATTTTGGTGCTTTAAAAGGTATGAGCAACGATAAAATATTAGAAAGACTAGATATGTTACTAAAAAAATTTGGAATAGAAGAATATAAAAATAAAAAAATAAAAGAATTATCTAAAGGTAATCAACAAAAAATTCAATTTATAACTGCAATATTAAATGAGCCTAAACTTCTAATATTAGATGAACCTTTTTCAGGATTAGATCCATTTAATATAGAACTATTTAAAAATGAAATATTAGACTTATCAAAGAAAGGTAGTATTATAATATTTTCATCACATAGAATGGAACACGTAGAATTATTTTGTAAAAAATTAGTAATCTTAGTAAATGGTAAATCTGTATTATCTGGTAATATAAAAGATATAAAAGAGAAATATAGAAAGAAAAATATAATGATAAGATGTGATATCGATAAAAAGGAATTAGAGAAAATAAAGGGTGTAGAAGACGTCATAGAAAAATCAGATGAACTAGAGGTAAAAATATCTTCTAAAGAAGTAGTAGATGATGTATTTAAATTAGTATCAAACTGCAAAAACGTAACAAAATTTGTAGTAGAAGAACCAAGCCTAAATGAAATATTTATATCTACAGTAGGTGAGTCATATGAGAAGTAAGTTAAATTTTTTAATTAATGTAAGTCTAAAAAAGAAAATAAAATCAAAATGGTTTCTTGTAGCTAATATAATAGTAGCTATCCTTATAATAGGTATAATTAATATTGATAGTATAATAACATTATTTGGTGGAGATTTTAATTCAAAAACAAAAATATATGTAATAGATGATACTAATATTATGTATGAAAGTTTTAAAGAAACAATAGAATATTATGAAAAAAATTTATATGGAGAAGAAAGCGAAACTTATGAGATAATTCTATCTAAAGAAAGTGAAGAAGACATTAAGAAAAAGATAGAAGATGAAGAAAAATCATCAATACTTATAAATATATATTATGATGAAAACAATAATATGAATGCAAAATTAATATCACTATCTACAATAGATACATATGATTATCAATTAATAAGTAGTTCTCTTGCTACAACAGCAAGTATTAACGTTTTAAATTCAATAGGATTAACAGAAGAACAGTATAACAAAATAATGAATGGAATAGATATAGAAAGAGAAATTATAGATGAGAATATAACTAGTGAAGATGAAGACGTACAAATGATTATGACTTCAGTATTTCCAATACTGATATTACCATTTTTTATGTTAACAATATTTTTAGTACAGTTTATAGGTTCTGAAGTAAATGATGAAAAATCAACAAAAAGTATGGAAATAATTATTTCAAATGTTTCTCCAAAAATACATTTTGCATCTAAAATAATAGCTAATAACTTATTTATAATAGGCCAAGTTATATTAATTTTATTATATGGATTTATCGGTCTTAAAATAAGAGACTTAGTAGGTGGAAATAATATAATGAATGGAATAGGGGCTGAAGTTGGTAATACCATATCTATGCTTAGTAAAAGTTCAATTGGAGATAAATTAATAATTGTAATTATATTTGCAGTAATACTTATGATACTAACATTTATTGCATATTCTATGATAGCAGGTATACTAGCATCTATGACTACAAATACAGAAGATTATCAACAAGTTCAAACACCAATAATGATTACATTATTAATAGGATATTATCTAGCACTCATGGCAGGAATGTTTAAAGGTTCAGTATTTATAAAGATAATGTCATTTGTACCACTTATTTCTGCAATTTTATCACCATCATTATTAGTCTTAGGGCAAATAGGAATATTAGAAATTATAATCTCCATACTAATTATGATATTTACTTTATTTATATTAGTTAAGTATGGTATGAGGATATATAAAGTAGGAATATTAAATTATTCTTCAACAGATATATGGAAAAAAATGTTTAAATCATTAAGAAGCAAGTAATTGCTTTTTTTTGTTCCTAAAAAAAAGTTAAAAAAATTTAAAAAAAGTATTGAAAAAAAAGAAAATTTAAGTTATACTTAAATAGTCATATATTTGATGGGCTTGTAGCTCAGCTGGTTAGAGCGCACGCCTGATAAGCGTGAGGTCGATGGTTCAAGTCCATTCAGGCCCACCATCTTATTAATATGGCCGGTTGGTGAAGCGGCTTAACACACATGCCTTTCACGCATGCACTCACGGGTCCGAATCCCGTACCGGTCACCATTTATGAATTTAAAGTCATTTACATGACTTTTAATTTTATATAAATTATGAATATAATATATTCATAAATATTGCCCCATAGCCAAGCGGTAAGGCGGTGGACTCTGACTCCATTATGCATTGGTTCGAATCCAATTGGGGCAACCATGCTGAAATAGCTCAGTTGGTAGAGCAGCTCCCTCGTAAAGAGCAGGTCGTAAGTTCAAGTCTTATTTTCAGCACCATTGACTTTTCTATTCGAACTTTTTCGAATATTGATATATAGAAATCAATCGTAAGATTGCTTTTTTCGTATTTAGAAAAAAACTTTAGTCAGGTTGGTGTCTATGATTAATTGATAATGTCAACATGTTTTATAATCTTATTCAACTTTTTATGGATAAAATATTTAGAGTCAAAGATAGTAAGTATAAGAAATTAGCTAAAGAATTATATAGAAATGGAGCATTAGATAATAAAAATTTTGAAGATATTATGAGGATATCCAAGACTAATAATTAAAAAGACTATCATGCAATAGAAAAAGATGATTTCGAGCATTAATGCTTAAAATCATCCTTTTAAATATAAGTTTTTTCTTTAATACTGGATAATTCATTTTCTATAATCCATTTTATATCTTCTATTGATTTATCTATATTAAATCTGCCATTTCCAACAGGATAAAAAACTGAATAACAATTATATTCCTTGTTATTTATGATTTTTTTAAATAACTTTTTTCTACATTGTGAAACAGATATTTTTTTATTTAATACAATTGAACTAACTTGGTTTCCAAATAAAACTATTACTTTAGGATTAATAATTTCTATTTCTTTTTCTAATAAGTTAAGATATTCTTTATAAACACTATCTGGTAATGGTCTAGCATCTATTTGGGTACATTTTCCTAGATTAGTAATAAAATATTTATATTTTTTTACATTATCATATACTTCAGTGGCAAATTCTTCTGTCCAATCATTTCCTTTTATACTTTTGATTTTGTTATAAATATCTATATCAAGAATATTTAGTTTGTAAAATAAATCCCAAATATTTTTAGTTCCTATCCAAGGAGATTTTAATCCTTTCCATTCTTTTGATGATGCAATATTTCTACCAGTTGGGTTCATAAATACAAAGCAAATGTTTGGATTATGATCACATCCACCATTATAAATAGAATCTAATTCTTTTGCTCCATATTTTAATTGAAGTTCATCATATTTCTTTGTTAAATCACTTAATATCATATTGCTCACCATATTATCTTGTTAATTTTTTAGTTTCTTTTTGCTCTAGTGTATTTATTGTATTTAAAATAAAATCAAAAATATCTTTTTGTTCAACATCTATAGTTACTTTTTCTTCCTCCTCTGTTAATTCAGACTTAAATTTTCCAATAGGCTGAATTATTTGTATTGATGCTAAAGGATAACCTGTATCTATAACATTACTTTGTTGATTGGTAAATTCACGATTAGCTTTATACTCAAATGTGAATGTATTATCATCGTTAACAATTGCTACACCTTTTAAAAAATAACCAGGTAATCTCCCATTACTACCATATTTATTTACTAAAGAAATATAGTATTCTATCATTTCTTTATCATCTAATCTCTTGCCATTAACTCTTCTTACATGTGTACCAGGTTGTATATCATCTGGTACATTTTTAAAAAATAATCCCTCATCTAAAGCAATGGTAGGCATGTTACTCAAATTATTATATGCAGTAGCTTTAATGATAGCATTTTCTATGGGATTTTTGCCAGTTTCATCAACATCAACATCGATATTTAAATCATTTAAATATACTATATCAATGCCTTTTTCTTTTAATTTTGTTCCATAATATCTAATTTTTGCTTTATTTGTAGTTGCTAATAAATATTTCATCTTTTCACTT
>CANROP010000030.1 GCA_947632265.1 uncultured Bacilli bacterium | reverse complement strand
GTGGCCGATCAACCTCTCAGTTCGGCTACGCATCGTCACCTTGGTAGGCCATTACCCCACCAACTAGTTAATACGCCGCAAGCCCATCTCAAAGTGAAGCAAACGCTCCTTTTAGCATATTTAGTTATCCAAATACGAATTATCCGGTATTAGTGTCCGTTTCCAGACATTATCCCAGTCTCTGAGGTAGGTTACTTACGTGTTACTCACCCGTCTGCCACTAAGTGGAAATCCATCGCCAACTCTGTGCAAGCACATTGTCTTTGTTGGGCCACTTCGTTCGACTTGCATGTCTTAGGCATGCCGCCAGCGTTCATCCTGAGCCAGGATCAAACTCTCCAAAAAAAATATAATTTTTTTTATTTGAATTGTTTTTTTCCTAACTAATAGTGAATTGACATTTTGCTCAGTTTTCAAAGATCATTCTTGCTCTCTTTTGGAAAGCAATCACAGTATACCAAATCAAGCAAATAAAGTCAATACTTTTTTGAAAAATATTTAATTTTTGTTTTAATTTGATATTTTTTTACAATTATGTGATTTTTTATACATTTTCCACACAACGTGACATTAATATAACAAATTTAATTCACAAAGTCAATATTTTTTTGAAAATTTTTGATTTTTTTAAATTTTTGTCATATTTTGGTCGCTTTTTTTGAAAGCCACTATACTATATCAATAAAAAAAAAGAATGTCAATACTTTTTTTACAATTTTATTATATTCTTATTTTTAAATAAAATTACTATTTTCTGATTCTTTCTTTAATTTGTTATAAATTTCTAAATATTCTTTGTTTTTTCTTTCATCAAACATTATTGCTCTATTATTATATTCTTCTATTAACTCATTTAATTCATTATTTATTACTTTATCTAAATCATCTGAATAATTCATCTTTTTTTTATGATATTCATATTCTAGTCTATCTAATATTTTATAATCTCCTTTTGGAAAAATTCTAAGATCCAAATCATAATCTATATATTTAATTGTATTATCCTCTATAATAAATGGAGTTGCAATATTACAGTAGTAATATATCCCATCTTTTTTCATTTGGGCAATTACATTGTACCATTTGTTTCTAAAAAAATACATAATGGCTGGCTCTTTAGTTCTCCAAGTTGTTCCTTCTGATTCTGTAACTAATGTTTTATTATTTCCAAAAACTAAATAGTCTTTTTGTATATCTAAAAGTGTCGCTTCAGACCATGCTCGATGAATTTTTTTATTATGTTTATAACATTGTATTTCTAATTTGTCTCCTATACACATGTTTTTCAAATAGATCACCTGCATAAATTATAGCATATTTATTTTAAAATATCTACCTAACAAAAAAATAGAAAGTAATTAAATACTTTCCAAATACTCTAATGCTTTTTGCAATTGATTATCATCTTCATCTTCATATGTTTCATAATATTTAGAATCTAATTTAACTTCGATATCTGGTTCTATACCTTTAGTATCGTTAATCCAATTGCCAAGTGGAGTCAACCATTTTTTTATTGTTATTTTATACTGTGTTCCATCGGATAATTTAACTAATTCTTGAACAGTACCCTTGCCATATGTTTTTTCTCCTATTAATTTTGAATTTAAATTTTCTTTTAGACCAGCTATTAAAACCTCTGATGCTGATGCACTTATTGAATCTCCTAATAATACTATTTCATATTTTTTTGACTCGTCCCCATGCCCATATGTTGTTGTAATTTTGCCATTTTGATCAAATTTATACATAATTTGATTTGAATTAAGGAATAAATCTAGGATGCTATCAACTGCTGTTAAATATCCCCCTGTATTACTTCTTACATCTATTATTAGAGAATCGATATTTTCACTTTCAAGTTTTTCTAATTCATTCTTAAATTGTTCATAGGTATTTTTCGCAAATATTCCTATATATATATAGCCTATTTTTTTATTCCCTCGTTTATATGTTTCTGACGTTACTGAATTTAAAGTTACTTCATTTTTTTTAACTTTTATTTTTAATGTTTTTTTATCTCTTAATATTTCTAATTCAAATTCTGTTTTATCGCTATTCTTTACTATATCTCCAAACTCTTTTATTGTCAAATCTACTACTGAAGTTCCATCTATGGAAACTACTTTATCTCCAACTTTTATTCCTGCATTTGCTGCAGAAGAATTTTTAAATACTGTGCTTATTAACATATATCCAGTATCTTCTTCTTTACCAATTTGTACTCCTATTCCACTATAACTTCCCTTTAATGTAATAGAGAAATTATCAGTTTCATTTTCGTTAAAATACATTGAATAAGGGTCATCTAAAGATTCCATCATACCACTTATTGCTCCATTAACTAGATCTTGTTTATTTATTTCTTCATAATAATTATCTATTACATATTCATAATTATCGATTAATTCCTGTAAATACTTATCATTAGATTTATTATAATTTTTAGAATTACTACTAGTTAAAATATCTCCTAATACAAATCCTATTAATAAAGACATGATTACTAGTATTATTGTTTCTGATGTGGAAAACTTTTTTGATTGTTCTTTCATGAGTTTAATCCTCCATTCTTTCTAAAATGTATTACAGAATAAAATATATCACAAGATAGAAGAAAAGTCTATAATACAATTTACTTTTAACACATTAAATTATATAATTATTATGTGATAAATTGATAAAATTTTTTTACTTTTATTAAAAAATATTGAAAGGAATGCATAGTTATTATGAAAAAGTTTAATATGTTAGATGAAAACTTTATTTGTGAAAACTGTTTAAAAGAAGTAGATAAACTTAAGTATAGTGCACGTGATCACTGCCCATTTTGCTTATATTCAAAGCATGTAGATATAAATCCAGGCGATAGAGCTAATAAATGCCAAGGTATGTTAGAACCTATTGGTATAGAGAAATTTAAAGATACTTATAAAATAATTTATAAATGTAAAAAGTGTAATATAGTACATAAAAATATTATGGCTGATGATGATGATATTAATTTAATAATAGAATTATCAACTAACAATAAAAAGTAAACAGTGTTTACTTTTTTAATATTTTTTAAAATTTCCAAATATCTTCATCATTATTTTTTCTAAATGATGATATTTTTGGTAACTCTACATCATCTAAATCTGGTATGTTAGTTATTTTATAATCTAAATCTTCATCTAAAGACATATCATCAATATCATCTAACAATTCATCATTAATTATTTTTTCTTCTGGTACTACTTCACTAAATGCTTCATCTAGCTCATCAAATTCTTTATCTATTTTGCTTTCACTTTCTGTATTATCTTCTAGTTTATTAGATATGTTTGTATCTTCTTTTTCTGGCTCTTGTTCGAATAAAGATTCTGCATTTTCTATTGCATCATCATTTTTAGATAATTCTTCATTATATTTAGGTATTTCTACATTATCAGAGCCTTTTATCACATTAGGTGATGGTTCATATACTTTATCTTCTAAAGATTCATACATATTTTCTTCACTAGATTCTTTTAAGTTTAAATTTCCCTGTTGCTCACTTGATAGCTTATACTCTTTGTTATCTAAAGATTCTAAAGTATTTGGTACTTCTTTATTTTCTTTAGTATCTTCTACTTCTTTACCTACAATATCATCTAACTTAACATCACTATTTGATTCTATAGTATTATCAAGTGATTCATTTTCTTCAAAATCACCTTTAACTTCAGAATTATTTTGAATTAAATCTACTAAAGTCTTATTTTCATATACTGGTTTTTCATCCTTAGTTTCATCTATAGTTTCTATTCTTTTACCTTGTCCAAAATTAGTCTTATCAGCATAATATCCTATAATGGCAAGAAGAGTTATAATTGCTCCCCCTAAAAGCCATAGATAATTTGAGTTTATAAAGTTTAAAAATTCGGTCATAACTCCCTCCCTATTCTTAATATATAATATCATTTTTATAAAATAAATTCAACATATTTTGTTATTTTTCTAAATAATCTGCACCTTTTATAGTTTCAACCTTTGAAAGATTTGGATAATCTTGTTGTCTTAAAACTTCAAATAATACGAGTGCGACACAATTAGATAAATTAAGAGCTCTGATATTAGAATTAGTAGGAATCCTTAGGCATCTATCTAAATGTTTAGAAAGTATTTCTTTAGGTATTCCCGTACTTTCTTTACCAAAAATTAAATATATATTTTTAGTTCTATCACTAAAATCTACTGAACTATGTGGCCTTTTACCATATCTAGTTAAATAATAAAATTCTCCATCTTGATTCTTATTTAAAAAATCTTCATAGTCTTCATAAAGTTCATAATCACAATAATCTATGTAATTTACTCCACTTCTCTTTAAATATCTATCGCTAAGTGAAAAACCTAATGGTTTAATTAAATGTAGTTTAGTATAAGTTCCCGCACACGTTCTCATTATATTTCCTGTATTTTGTGGTATTTCTGGTTCGTATAATACTACGTTTATCAAGCAATCACCTTCTATTCAAAATCGCTATAATCTATTATTGTATCTGCATTAGAATTATCATCAATATAATCCATACTTACAAGTTTGTTATCAATTATTACTATTAATATAGGATATCTACTTAAATCTAAATCTATATTGTAATCTTCTTTTAATTTATTTTTATAATCATAATCTATATCGCTTTGTTCGATAAAAATAACCTTATTTTTTAAATTTAAATTATCTATATTAGATTTAAATTTTGATTCGAATGATTCATGTTTTAAATCGTATTTATCAGATATATATATTATTGCTTCTTGATTTTCATTTATATATTCTTTAAATCCTTCTACAGTTATTTTATTTGAGTAACTATAAAAATCTGAAACTTTTCTATTTTTATTTATATAAATTTTTGATAAAAACAAAGTTAAAAAAATGGTTGCTGCTACAAGTATAATCAAAATAAAATAATTTTTTTTAGGTATAACTCTCATATAGTTCAGCTCCGTTCAATTTTATTCAATACTACCAAGTTCTGATATATCAACATCTTTTAATACTATGCCCTCTTCCATGCATATATCCTTAAATTTTTCTTTAAATGCATTTAACTCTCTTACAATAGAATCAGGGTATATTCTTTTGCTATTTTTTATTGCGTTATAAACATCTAATACATTTACTTCGTTTCTATTTTGAAATATTGCTTCTGAAAATGCAGCTGTTAAAACTGAAAAAGCGATATCTGGGTACATTGCCCCAAGTCCATACACTCTTTTATATTCACTAGTTGCACTTACTATAGATTCTAATAACATTTTTGTTATGTATTCGTTGTATTTAAATTTCGCACCCGTTGAAGCTTCTATTTTGGGTAGACTTTTTAAAAGTATTTCTACAGTTGTTTCCTCGCTTGGTTCTTCTACATTTATTTTTTCAAATCTTCTTAAGAATGCTCTATCTCTTATAATATAAGTATTATATTCTATATCCGTTGTCGCACCTATTAATTTTACCGCACCTCTATCGATTGCTGGCTTCAGGATGTTTGCTAGATCCATTGAATTTTCATGACTACCTATTAATGTATGTATTTCATCTATAAAAATTATGATTTTTTCTAAGTTTTGTAATTCTTCCATAAGTAGTGTTACTACTAATTCTTCTCTGCCGTTAAGTAATATTTTTCCTGTTAAGGATGATGAGTTTATTTTTATAACTCTATATCCTTCAAGTGCTTGAGGTACTGTATTATTAAGTATTCTATATGCAAGGCCTTCTACGATAGAAGTTTTTCCTACACCAGCTTTTCCTATTAATAAAGCAGACTTCTCTGGAGTTAATAAAACCATCATAAGTTTTTTTAATTCTTCATCACGTGCGATTGCTGGATTTGTTATATATTTTTTACTAGTTAAATCTTCTCCATATATTTTTAATACACTAAAAGCATTTGAATTGCTTAAATTTTCCTGCATATCTTACTCTCCTTCGTATAATAATTATAACTTATTTCTAAGTAAAAAAAAAGAGTATTTAATTATTTTCCTCTTTTTTATGTACTATTAATTGATCTGGCATTACAAATACTCTTCCATTTTCTATAGCGAATGTAGTTGCATCAACACCTAAATTATTCATAATTGCTTCTATAGTATCTCCTTCTTTTGTTACATATATATCTATACCTTTAGCTGGCACTGTCAATTCTTGATTTGGATATATATAATCATTTTTATTTAAACCATTAAGAAGTAATAATGTTTCTGGCTTTACGTCATACATTCTAGCTATTCCATAAATAGTATCTCCTTGTTTTACTCTGTATCTATCGAATATTTGGCCACTAGTTTTAGGTACTATTATTAAACTACCTACAACTAAATCTGAATCGCTATTAAATCCATTTAAATTCTTTATATTATCACTTGTTGTATTGGTTTTGTTTGCTATTCTATCTATAGTATCTCCATATTCTACCTGATATATTGTATACATTAAATCACCTCAATATAATATATGATAAATATACTATTAAGTTCTATTATTAAAATATATTAATATACTTTAATAGAGGTGATTTAATGAAAGATTTACCTAAAGTATTTCGAAGTAAGATAGATAAAAAGATTGAGAATAATAGAAATGTATACTATAGTAATAATTCTTATCAAGAAGAAGAAAAAACTGATGATAGAACTATACTACAAAAGATTAATGAGATATTTTCATCACCAAATTATGTCTATAAAGCTAATGTAGAGATAACTTTAAAGGATAAAAAGGTTACTAAGCGAATCATAGGCAGAAATAAAAATTACATAATAACTATGGATAATGAACTTATTCCGATTGCAGATATTGTAGACATAAAATCTAAACAAAGTCAAAAATAAACTTTGATATAAGTGCCACTAATGGCATTTTTTATTTTATTTCAATACAAAAAAGACTATTGAATTATCAACAGTCTAAGAAATTACTATATACATTCTACATAAGTATCTGGTAAGCATCTTAATACACAGCAGCAATTAAGATTCATTGTGAAAAATGAATTAGTTGCTACATAAGGATATAAAGATGTAGTATCAGGATTTTCTGCTAAAACTCTAAATGTTGCACAGCAACCATCTATTTTTTCAACTCTAAATACGTTTGAGCATACTGCTCCTGGTTCTCCACATACTACGTTTTCTCTTGTTGTTGGCATACTCCAAGGAGTACCGTTACCACAACATGTATATAATACTACTGGTCTTGTGTTACATCCTAAAGTTGTAGTTCCACATCCAAGAAATCCTCTATCACAAGTTTCTAAGCAAGTATCACCGCAACAATTTGCATTTTGTTGTAATACATTTATAACTGTAAGGATTTCTGCTATGCAACGGCAACTTTCTTCGTTGTTATTATTATTGTTATTGCACATATATAATCCACCCTTTCATTATTTCTATAATAATGTATTCTAACTAAAAAAAAAGGTGTAAATTAATACCCATATTTTTAAGACTTTTGGCTTATTTATTGATTAATTATTATTTTTTTTGTAAAATGTAATTGGAGTGAGATTATGGAAAAGAATAATTTGATAAAATATTTGTTATTTCTTAGTATTTTATTTATATTGTTGTCTATAATACTTTTTGATGAAATAAGTTTTGTATTTTTAGGAATAGGTATTGTTATTATTGGAATTATCATTCTTTATAAACTCAATCATTGATAATTAATCAAAGTAATGATTGAGTTTTTTTACTGATATTATTCCTAATAGTAAAAATATTATTCCTATTATTAAATTATATAAGGTGTAGTTAGTGTTAATGCATTTTATTCCCATAAGTAGTATGGTTGAAGTGCTGAAGCCTAGTATTGCACTATAGGTTTTACTTTTGTGATATTTAAATAGGTAATCTACAATTTTAACTGTTACTAATATTCCTATTAAAAGACCTATAATAAATGGAATTAATATTTTTAAGTTAGGTATTAAATAATAAATATTTAATACTCTTGAAAATGCTGTTATTAAATCGTTGTATGCTCCATACATCATAAGTGTTGCTGTTCCGCTTATTCCAGGTATTACCATAGTAATTGCATCTATTATACCTGCTATTAAATAGTAAAAGAAGTATAATATGTTATTATTTATGTCTACATGATTATCTAGATTAAATAATCCCAAGATAGTTATAAATAAAAAAGATAATATTACTATTAAGTTATTTTTTTTATCTATGTTTTGTTTTATATCTCTTGTACTACCAAGTATTAAACCTATAAAGAAGAACATTGTTATTAGATAGTATTTATTTAAACATTTAAGAATTATATTGCTAAAAAATATAATTGATATTATAACTCCTAATCCAATTTTGAATAAAAATTTGAAATTTTCTTTTGTGTTTTTAAAAAAGTTATTAATTGAATCTAACATTTGTTGATATATTCCCATAGAAATAGCAAGCATAGAACCACTTACTCCTGGTATTATTTTACCTATGCCTATTACTATTCCTTTTAATATTAACATAGTATCACCAATTAATTATATTATTTTACTACGCCAAAATAACCGTTTTCTACATATTTAGTTTCATTTATTACTATAAATGCTTTATCATCTAAAGTTCTAATTAATTTTTTTAATTTTTCTAAAGATTTACCCATTATTTGTATATATAACATGTATTTTTTTTCTTTTACTCCTTCTACTTCTATAGCTGTTACTCCATATCCTTCTTTTCTAATTTTATCTATTATTGAACTATCTTTTTTAGATAGTATTACTTCTACTTCTAAATTAGATTTTATAAATATTTTAGATATTTTACCTCCTAAATAGGTACCAACTGAAAATCCCATCGCATACGAAAATACTATCCATAAACTATTGTTATCGGTATTTAATGCTTCTTTTACTACTAAAAACCATACAGTAATTTCTACTATACCTATTAAAGAGGCGATTAAATCTCTGCCTTTTACTGTATTTATAGTTCTAAATGTACCTAATGATACATCTATTAAACGTGCGAAAAAAATTTTCATGCATAATAAAAACAAACTCATTTTATCACCATTATTATTATTGTATTTAATTTGATTTGTATACAAAAAAAAGATTTAACTCTCTTCAGGGATTAAATCTTTTAATGCTTCTATTATTTTTTCATGTCCAATATATGAACTTTCTATTTTACCTTTTTTTATTTTAAATAATACATCTTCACTTAATTTTAATTCTTCTAAATTTGAAGATATATTAGTTTTATCACTTATATAATTACTATTTAAACCATTATCTAAATCTACATAATAGAATTTAAGTGAATCTTTAGTATTTTTATATTGTGTTATGAATTTGTTATATATAGTCATATAATCTATTTCTTGATAACTACTAATATCAGAGACTTTCTTTACGGCTAAAACGTAATACTCATCCTCATCTCTATTTAATAATCCACTTAAAAGTATTTTTGATGAATCAAATACAACTGGTGTTTCTATCTTTTCTTCTTTAGCTGGTTTTACTACTAATGTAGTTATAAGGTAAAATAAAGCAAATACTATAATGATTATAACTATTATAATAGCCATTTTCTTTACTGAGTATTCTTCTTCCATTATTTGTTGTTTTTGTTCCTTTTTATTCTTTCTTATCTTTGCAGTCCTCATGTAAATCACCAGATAATATTATAACATAATTTTTTCATTTTTCAATTGTTTTATGATGTTTTTATATTTATTGTTAATTATTATTATAAAATCCCGTTTTTAATAAAGTTATGATTGTTGTATTGGAGTGCTGATACATTAGTATGTTACTATCTTGTCTTAAAGATAGTATTCTATAAAAATTCATTAATTTTGAATTTTCCTTTCAAATACTAAGCACTTGTCTTTATTATATTCAGGTGCTTGGATATCATTCTCATTTATAAAGATAAAGTTAATCTTACTAAGATCGACTTTTTTTAACCAACCATTACTATATGATGAATCTGGATCTAAATGATATGGTAATTGATTGTCTATAACTATCCACAAAACATCTGGTCTATCTAACGGAAAATCACACCAGCCGTCAGTAATTACTATTTTATTGTCAACATTACTAGAAAAACTTTTTGCCATTGCTTCAAAATCAGTTCCACCACGACCTATAATATGTAATTTATCTATATCAATATCATTTCTAATATCATTCCAACCATAAAATTTTGTATCACAAAATCCTACTCTTATATCGCTACAATATAAAATGTTTTTACATTCTCTTAAAATTACTTTTATTTTTTTCATATCCATTGAACTGCTACTATCAATTATTATTTCACTTTCAGAAAAACCAAGATCTTGCTTTAATTCTTTTCTTATTACTCCATCCATTTCAACTTCATAAAATGATGTAATTGTTTCACTAGGATTAATTAAACTTGCTTTTAACAAATCCTTCCAAAAAAGTAGTGGATATGCTTTGCCCACTTCTACACTGGGAAACTCCAATCCGAGTGCTACTTTACCATATTGGGCTTTTTCCTTTAATTCTTCTTGATAATCGTTTATCATTTCATTTCTTAATTTAGAATTTTCATCCATTAAATCTTGAATATCTGAATCATAAATTTTATTTAGTATATCATTTAAATCTTGAATTTCTAAATGATATGTGTTTGCTTGCATCCATTTTTTTATTTCATTAAGGTTTGGTAAAAATCTCATATATAATTCATCGGTTGAATAATCAAGAGCATCAGGAACATCTACAAGTCCTTGTGGCATTGTTAATCCATCTCTTACTAGTAATTGATTAATTATTGCATCCTCTACATAATTTAATAAATCTCGATCTCTACCGATGTTTCTATTTAAATGACTTAATACGATATGGAATAATTCATGAGCAATTACAAATTCTTGCTCATGAGTTGTAAAATCATCAAAAAATTCTTGTTTATAATAAACATTAACTCCATCTGTAAATGCAGGTGCAGGAACAAAAGAATTGGTTAATATAAATTTTAAATTAGCAATTATATTTCCAAACAATGGATATTTTATTAAAAGATTCTTTACTATATTATCTATTTCCATTTGGTTTCAACCCTTTTACAAATGCTCTATCAGATTGACTATATAATTTCATAATTCTTTCATCGTTATCTTTTGACCACTCGTAATCAAACACAGCTAAAAATTCTTTTCCCAATCCTCGTACAAATTGTCTAACTTTATCAACATTTTCATCATCAACCATACTTAAACATATTGTAGTATACCATCTTAATGACGGATCAAAAGGGATGCTTTCTACTTTACATCTATCATTTAATACATCATCTATAGTAATTAAGTTCATCTTACAAAATTCAATAAAACTCTTTGTTAACTCTTCACCAACAAAAGCACGAAGAACATTTGGATTATTGCTTTTATATAATGCTTTAGAGGCTATTGCCCACTTTCTTGGATCAGCATTAGGGGTTATACCATTATACTTAGTTCTTAATACTTTATCTCCATTTACTCTAATAAAATCAACTATTGCAGGATGTATAGAATTAATTTCCTCTTGTTTTTTATATAACAATTCTTTTCCTGTTTTTTTTCTTTTTAATGCCCACTTTAACCATTCTTCTGAATCGGTATCAATATAAACATGAGCAAATCTTCCGAATAATGGCTCACTCATAGCATTTGCTGATCTTGATTCAGAAGCTTCGTTCCCTGCTGCACATACAACTGCATTTTCAGGTAATTTTAGCCTAAAGCCACTATTAGTTAATGTTTTATTTAAAGCAACTTCGAAAGCAACTTTTTGTATATCATTTTTTGCATTAGTTAACTCTTCTAAAAACAAAATATGTAATTTGTTTGGTGCATCTTTACATTTCTTACATAAATTCTTATACCAATATGGTTCATATAAAAACAACTCTTTTGAATTAAAGTCTTTTGCAATAATTCCTGTAAATCCGTCAGAACTTGTACAACCAAAATCAATTAATTCTAAATCTCTATCTAGTGTAAGCATTCTTTCAGTTTTACCAGTTCCTGTCTTTCCATGTAAAAATACAGCGATATTACTATTTATACATATTTCTATGATTTCTTCTTCAGTTAAATCTGAAAAATCAAAGCCATATCTATTCTTTGTTGTTTCTTCTCTCTCATCAAAAAGTATACATGGCTTTTTATGTTCTAATTCGTCATTAATACTCTTTAAAAAATTTCCATTTAGATTTTCAACAATATCTGCAATATAATCTTTTCCTTTAAAAACCAAATTAGTTGAAAATAAAATTAATGTTGAATATATTAATCTTGCATCTTCATCAACTATAAATGGAATTTTATCGACTTGCAAATAAACATCTTTATTTTTTTCTGTAGAGGTACCATCACTTAAAATTTTAGAGTCTGTTTTATTTTGCATTTTTATAAACCTAATTCCGAAAGCCTCATATTCATCATATAGTTTCCCATCTATTTCATGACTTCTTCCAGTTTTAATAATTAATCTGTTCTTTTTATTAAATAATTTATCGATAGTTCTTCCTACCATTCCACTAATAGCATTTAAAGGATATTCAATGTTTAAATCGTATATATTATCCAAATCAAAATTTTCAATATCGTCAAAAGATATGCAAATCCTTATACCTATGCCCATTTGATTTCCTCTTGAATATGTGGTTAATGCTTTCCCATCAGTTCCAATATACCTAATTCCTTCTTTTTTTGGATTAGTTACATTAGTTCCGTTTATATAGTAAGAACCATATCCTTGATTATCATATTGATTACCCATTATTCTTGATAAATCAGATGAAAAACATTTTAGTCCATAATCATTTAATGTCTTTAGTGCAGTCTTACCTATCAATTGATTTTCATTAAATATTCCAACTTTTTTTACCCTCATAAAAAGCCCCCTTAAAAAGTTAGTACTATAATACCATAAAAGTCTAACTTTGTGAATATTTTTTCATGGTTTCAAATAATTTTATGTTTTATGATAGGCTTATCTTTATCTACATATATTTTGTTAAAATTTCAATAATTATTTATTTTCTATTTTTTCTAAATCATCGACATATTTATAATTTAATGCATTATTACTTGTTATTACTGATTCACCTAATTTTCTTTCAAGGTCATCTTTTGCAACTTTAGCCGTATTACCACCCATTCTTGCGATTTTTTTATTTTGTTCTAAACCGTAAGGTTTATGTTTTTTAGCAAGTTCTCGAGTAGCAATTTCTCCTAAATCTGCGAGCGCTACTTCTATATCTGTCATATTATCTCTTAAAGCTTCTTTATGAAGTCCTTTAAATGCTTTATATTCGCTTGCTTTCATTCCAGACCATTCTTTATAAATTTCATTAGTTAAAATAGCATATTCTTTATTTTCAGTTATTCCCCCATCCTTCCATACATCAGTAAGTTGCTTTCTATCTTGGATACCTTTAATTCTCTTTAAAATCCATTTCTCATCATAACCTTTTAATCTATATAAGTCTATCGCTCTTTGTGCAGCTAGTGATGGGTCAAATGTTTCATCAATTCTTTCACTACCTAACTTCGCTAACCAAAGTTTCACTGGTTCAGCATTTTTACTTGGTATTGATTCTATAATTCTAAACATTCCTTCAATATCAACAACATCAGTCATACGATATTTTCCGTCATGTGCTTTAAGTTTCAAAGTGTGACAATTTGTCACGGTTTCATTTCCTTCTTCTTTCAATCGTTGTTTCAATTTTCTCCAGTACGCCTGTTTATCTTTACTTTCTGATAAAACTCCTACTAAATCAACAACACTTATAAAGTATTTTTCTTTCTCCTTATCCCACACGGTTCTAATTGTTTCATTATTAAATATTTTGTTTACTAAATGCATTTTATCTTGATTCATAAATTACCTCCTTATTGCAATTATATCAACCATTTGTTCTTTTTTACAAGAGTTATATTGGTTTTATAATATTTACTATTTTTTGTTAAAAATTCAATATTTATTTTCTATTCTTTCTAAATCCTCTATATATTTATAATTTAATGCATTATTACTAGATAGTACACTCCTTCCTAGTTCTTTTTCTAAATTATCACGATTACTTTTAGCAATTCTTTCACTACCTAACTTTGCTAACCAAAGTTTCACTGGTTATCTCTTTAGAGTAAAATGACATTATTTATCTTCTAAATCAATATGTAAATTTAATTCTTCTTCAGTTGGTAATTCTTTTAAAATTTCAGGTGGTAAATATTCTGATAATTCATATGAGCTAACTCCAATAGGTTTATGTATATCTTTTAAAGCATATTCAACCGAAAATTTATCTTTATCTCGACAAAGTATTAA
>CANROP010000029.1 GCA_947632265.1 uncultured Bacilli bacterium | reverse complement strand
AAATTTTATGCAAGTTAAATCATTATATAATGAATGTGCTTTCAATTTAATAAATAAAATTAAAATGGATAATTTAAATCTTGCTAATAAAAGTGATATGAAAAGAATAGATTTAATAAAGTTAGAAAATGAATATAAAAAATTAAAAATGCAAGATGATATGGAGATACCTCCATTAAATATTGATACAGAAGAAATATTAAAGAACAATAACATAACAAGCCTACCTTTTTATAAAGTCATTGAATTTAAAGATGGTTTAGATGAAGAATTAAAAAATAATTTAGAAGCTGAATTACTAGATTTAGGTATTTTAAATGCAAAAATCATTAAAGAGGAAGATATACCAAAAGTAAATAAGCTTAAAGTACAATTAATATATTTAACAAAGTCATCAAAGAAGAAAAATAATTTATTAAAGTATTTTAATGTTAAAGTAAAAGATGATACTATTAAAGAAGATTATATTAGAGAAATTTTGGAATCAATTAGTATAGATTCTAATGATCCTATAGCAGTAACACCTATTGGTATAGCTAAGATAGATATTTTAAATTCACAGGTAGATAAAAACTATAAACAAAATTTTATCGGTTATTTAAAGAGATTAGAATTGAAAGAGCAAAAGTTAAAAGAGTTAGATAATAATATAGAAATATTAACTAATGAACTAAAAATAATACAGAGTGCAATTAATAATAATGATAGTAAAATTAGTGTTATTGAATCAGAAATGGGTAATTTACCAAGTAATAAATTTATAATCGATATAGAAAATAAAATTAGTGAAATAAATAAATCTTTAGGATGGAATGAATCTAAACAAAAAGAATTAGTAGAAAAATTAAATACTTTTACAAATGAATTAAATAAACTAAAAGAGAAAATTTTAAATAGTAAAAATGGTTTAAATGTACCTTTAAATAAAGATGCATATAAGGAAACTTTAAATATTTTAAATAGTTTTAAAGATGAGTTACAGAAGTATAATAGTTTAAAAAATAGTTATTTAAGTAAGTTAGAGATTCAAAAAAATTATCTTGAACGATTTAGCGATATTGAAGATAATATATCTTATCGCAAATCTGATTGTAATGAAAAAACTAAAGAGTTAGAAATTAATAAATCGAATCGTGATACTATAAATGAATTATTAGAAACTAAAGAATTTAAAGAGCAAAAAGAAATGTTATTAAAGGTAGAAGAAAATTTAAGAAGTTTAAGTATAGAAAAGGATAATCTAATTAAAGATACTGCAATGTTAAATCAAGATGTTAAGTATAAAGAAGAAGAATGTTCTAATTTACTAAATGATAGAGAAAGCATAGAAAAAGAATTAACTATTTACGAAGAAATATTTTTAAGAGAATATAAATTGGGATATGTTTATGATGAACAATTAACTGATGCAGGTGAAATTGCTAAAAAAGTAATTAATAATAATTATAAAGATAAAAATATAAATGATGTTGAAAGAAATTTCTTCGAATCATTTAATCGTTATTCTCTAGAATTAAATGATTATTCATTAAAAACAATTAATATATTTAACGATTATGAAGTAGAAGATCAAAAATACCAAAAAATTTACGATGAAAACAGTCGTATAGATGTTACTGCAAACTATCAAGGGATAAAACTAAATGTTATTACTTTATCAAAGAAATTAGAAAATGATATTTTAGATAATAAGGATTTGATTAATGCTCAAGATAGGCATTTGTTTGAGGATATTTTATTAAATACAGTAGGAGAAAAAATTAGAAATCGTATTAATTCATCTAGTGAATGGGTTAATAAAATTAATAATATTATGAAAGAAATGCAAGAAAATAGTGCATTAAGTTTTAAATTGATTTGGAAAAGTATTTCTGCTACTGCTGAAAGTGAGATAGATACTAAAGAACTAGTTAGAATATTAAAGATGGATCCAACAATGCTTAAAGATAGTGACAAAGAAAATTTAACAAATCATTTTAGAAGTAAAATCAGAAGAGCAGAGGAATTATATTCAGATTCATATACACCTTTTTCTAAAATTATTGAAGAGGTTTTAGATTATCGTTCATGGTTTACTTTCCAATTGTTATATCAGAGAAAAGGCGAAGATTTTAAAGAGTTAACAAACAAAATATTTGCTAAACTTAGTGGCGGAGAGAGAGCTAAAAGTATGTATATACCACTTTTTGCAAGTGTTTTTGCTAAACTCAATTCTGCTAGAGAGGATTCTATGCGCCTAATCGCACTCGATGAAGCATTTGCTGGTGTCGATGAAGATAATATTAGAGAAATGTTTGGCATTTTAAAGTTTTTAAATCTTGATTTCATTATTAATTCTCAAGCACTTTGGGGAGATTATGATACTGTAAATGACTTATCTATCTGTAACCTTATTAGACCAAATAATTCTTCTGTTGTAAGTGTTGAAAGATATCGTTGGAATGGTAAGTATAAGGAAATTATTAATAATAGAAAGGAATATAATAAAGAATTAGAAAATGCATAGTTATACTGAATATTTTAAGAATAATAAAGGCTTTGTAAGATTAATGGAAGGATTATTAAAAAAATATAAATCTTTGGGTACATTTAGTGGGATTATTAAAATTAATAATTTAACAAGTGAAGAAGCAAATGCTCTATCTAGATTTTTAGGTGTGTCTTTAGTATCAGGAGAAGACATATCTATAAAGGTAAAGCAATTCTTAAAGATAATGTCAAATTCAAAGTATTATGATTTTGATATAAATGTTTTAGTAAAAGAATATTTCAATATTGAATTAATTAGTAATAAGGATGATAAATCAAAAAAAGAAAGTGAAGAGTTAAAATTTTATGATGAATTAACACTTGATAATAGTTTAGGAAGTAGATGGTTAAGGGATACTGTATCAAGTAAAAATGAAACTTATAAACTTATACATAAAAGATATTTGCAAAATAAGATTAATCTAAAAAAAGAAATAGTTTATGTTCAGTCGTTAATTAATAATTTACCTTCTAAGAAAGTACTTTTATCCATTTATTCTGCAAAATATACACAAGATCCACATTATATTGATCTAGACAGTGTGCATAGTATTTTATTTTTTCATGCACTTTCGTATATTTCTAAATGCACTTATCCTTTTACTAGGGAGTCTAAGATTAGATTATTAGATAAATATAATATAGAGATAGATAATTTTTCTAATTTTGTTATTACTTATAACTTACTTACCGATAAAGATTATATAAATAGTTTTTCTAAAAATAATGAATCTTTAATTTTAAATATGCAAAATATAATGAATATCAATAGTCTTAATGGTATTAATAGAAAAGTTTTTATTTTTGAAAATCCTTCTATTTTATCGGAAATAATGGAAAATGGATTAAATATAAGTGTTATTATTACAAGCGGATTTATAAATTTAAGTGTTTATTTATTGCTAGATAAATTAGTTGAAAATGGGAATAAATTATATTATAATGGCGATTTTGATCCAGAGGGTCTATTAATCGCAAGTAAGTTAAAAGAAAAGTATGGTAAAAATATAGAATTTATTTGTTATACAAAAGATGATTATTATAATTGTTTATCACAGAACATTGCTACTAAAAAAAGATTAAATAAATTACAAAGTGTAAATATAGATGAGTTAGAAATTATAAAAGAATTATTAATATGTAATAATAGAGTTGCTTATCAAGAAAATAATAAAGAAAGAATTATAAGTGTTATAAATGATATTTATAAAGGAACTGTTTAAAATTGATAACAGTTTCTTTTTTGTGTAAGAGTTTAAATTAATACATGGATAGATATTGGTTAAATCTAAAAATAGAAAAGACAACTATTCTAGTAAGTAAATATATTAAATTATATTGACAAGCAAATAGAATTATGAGAAAATTAAAATGTAATAATAAGGATATATTATTCTTATAAAACTAGGGAGGTGAGTCGATGGCACAGATTAGTATTGAACCAAAAGATGCGATTGATTATGGAAATCAAATAATACAAAATGCAAACACTTATAAGTCTGAAATAAAAAAAATATACAGTATTGTAGGTGATTTAAGAACTACTTGGACAGGAACAGCTGCACAACATTTTACAGATAACATAGAATCATTTAGAGAAGATTATGAAAAATTCGGACAACTAATAAATGATTTTGGAGAACTTTTAGTTGCAATAGGAAAAGATTATGAGAATCTTGAAAATAGTTTATAATATTAAGGAGGTAAATATATGGCAATGACATTCTCATCACAAGGATGTAGGCAAGCTGCAAATGATTTAAATAAATCAGCAAATACTTTAGATTCAATTTTAAATGATAATTTAACAGGAATTATTGCAAGAGTAAAAAATACATATAGAAGTGAAACAGCAGATGAATTGTATGCAGCATTCGATAAGATGAAAGCTAGATTTCCAGATTTTATTAAGTCAGTAACAGATTGTTCAATTTATTTAACTGAAACAGTAGCTAAAGCTTATGAAGAACTTGAGTCGACTGCATCAAGTAAAATTGGATAAAATAAATTGTCTTAAGAAATTAAGACATTTATAAATAAGGGTTAAAAAATTTAACCTTTATTTATGAATAGAGGTGGGCTTAAAAAGTTATTAATAACTTTTAAAATAATATGACAAGAGAAGAAATAAGGAAAAAAATAAATGATTTAAACAAAGAAAAATCAGAATGTGAAAGATTAAAAAGCAATTATTCATCATCACTTAATAATTCAAATAAAATATTAGAATATACAAGCAGTAGTATTAGTCAAATAACACAAGCAAATGATGATTTAAAAAAATATTATAATATAAATGGAAAAGCAGTGTGTCAAGATAATATAAATAGTTTAAAGTCAAATATAAATAATGTACAAAGAAAAATAAACATAATAAAATCAGAGATTAAGAAAGAAATGAATAATTTAAATAATGAAATAAATGAAATAAGAAGAAAAATAAATGCATTAGAATTAGAGTATAAAAATGCTTTAGAATAATAATGGAGGAAAGAAATGGGAGCTATAATATTAGATGCAGAAAAAGCAAAAGCATATGCAATACCAAATTTAACAAAAGCTCAAAATTTTTTAAATCAAGCATATGCGACTTGTACTACGCTTAAATATAGTTTACCAACATCATTTAGCAAAAGAAGCAGTATAGAATCAATATCTAGATTAATAGATTCTACAAGAAAAGATTTAAATTCTATTACAAAAACAATTGAAGAAAAAATAGATAAGTTAAATGCAGTAGAGAAATCAAGAGCTAGTAAAGCAAAAGCAATAGGAGTATTAGCAGGTAAACTAGGAAATCTTGATAATAAGTATAAACAAGTAAGTGCCCTAGAAAAAGATGCAGCAAATACAAAATCGTCATATTCTACAGGAGCAAAAATAAGTAAATCTAATCCAGTAATACTTGATACTTCAGAAAAAGAAGAAGAGGAAGAAAATACATTTAAACATGTAATGGATAGAACAGGAGCTTCAATAGCTAATGGTTTTGTATCTTTATTAAAAGGAGTAACAGGAGTAGTAGAAGCAACAGTTGATGCAGCAGCACTAATAGTAACAGCAGGAGCAACGGTAATAACAGGAGCAACAGATTTAATATATAGTGCAGCAACAGGAAAGTGGGATGACTGGGGAGCAACTAAGGAGTTATGGAAAGGAACAAAGTCATTTGTAACAACACAGTATAATAATAAATTATATGATGCCTTTTATAAAAATACTAAGTTTGGACAGGATTTAGATAATTTGTCATATGCCCCATTTAAGTCAGATGGAATTGGTTCAAAAATCTTGTCAGGAGTAGGTTATGTAGCAGGAGAAATAGTACTTACAGTAGCAACCCTAGGAACCGCAGCTCCTCTTACTTTAGCGGCAACAGCAGGAGTAACAGGCTTAGGAAAATATACAGAGGAAGAATGGAATAAAAATACAATGTCTGTAAATTATAATGGACAAGATGTAGATTTAACTATAGATTATGAAAAATATAAAGAAATAGAAAATTTAAAAACAGGAAATGTAACAGAAGTAAAAGATGAAAAAACAGGAACAACATTTAAAGTAAAATCAAATGGTAATGGGAAATACGAAATAGAAGACAGTAATGGAATAAGTGCCAACTTAAATAATTTAAAAGAATCAGATACAGCAAAAGGATTAGCAATTGGTACTTTAAAAGGCGGATGGGAATTCGCACAATGGTATGCAGGAGGTAAAATCAATACATTATTTAAAGGAGCAAATAGTGTAATAACAAATAGAGGAGTTGCAAGTTTAGCCCGTGTAGGATTAGACACCTTAACATCGGTAGCAGAAGTACCATTCCAATCAGCAGTAACAGCTATATCAGAAGATAAGTCATATGGAAAGGCATGGAAAGAAAACGGAGGATGGGAGTCAGTTTTAACTCAGACTGCCCTTGGAGCCTTAACATCAGGATTTGGAGAAGGAATGGATTTTATCTCATCAACAAATGCGACTAAAAATATATTATCAGCACTCAATAATCAAAGTGAGCAAACTGATCAAGTAATCGCAAAAGAATTAACAAAAATGACAGATTTAGATGTAAAGAAATTATTAGATAATTTAGATGATGAGGCAAGTATAAATATACTTAAAAATATGGATCCTGAAAGGTTAAAGAATTTTGAAAAACATATAGCAGAAGGTTCATTATCAGATTTGGATGATACAGTTCCAGTTGAAATGTTTGACCAAGATAGTGTAGTAAGAGATAGTGTTGGGGATTTAGATACTGAAAATGTAAAAATTTCAGAGTTGTTTGATCCAAATTCAACATTAACAGAAGAGCGTATAAATGAAATAGTTTCATTTATTAACTCTAAACCGAAAGTTGATATTGAAGCAAATTCATTAGATGATATTCCTATTGAAGTTTTAGAAGAAATAAAAAGTCTTTCAGATGTTAAATTTAAAATAGAAAATCAAATTTTAAGTAGTAAACAAGCTTATACATTAAAAAGTATTAATATAAATGGTGGAATTAATATAATTAAAAATAGTCCAATAGATTTTTATATTCAGAATTTAGAAAAATTTAGAAAATCAGGTATTAATTATACAGAATTTGCTAAAGAGTTTAATATAGAATTTGAAAAATATGGTAAAGAACAGTTCCGCAAAACTTTGATTAATTATTTAAGCAAAGAAAATTCTAATATGAATTTTTATATAGATAACAAACAAATTCTTGATGATATGGGCATAGATTTAGAAAAATTTATTACTCAGTGTTCAGCAAGTGATATGAAATTTTTAAAAAACGATCCTGTACAGTTTTATATAGAGAATATGCAAAAATTAAGAAATAATGGATTGGATTATACAGGATTTGCCAAAAAATTTAATATAGATTTGAATAAACACAATATCAATGAATTTAATGCTAAACTAGGAAGTTACATAAGTGAAAGACCAGTAGACTTTTATTTGGATAATATGGAAACACTAACTGAAATGGGATTGGATTTTGATGATTTTGTTAAACAATTTAACATAGATATTCATAAATATGGAGTTGAAGATGCACTTTTAGCTGCTAAACTATATAATGACAAAAATATATTTTTTATGGTGAAACTTGATGATTATGATTTTGTAAAAAAAATAAATTCAGCAGATATTAAAAAAATTCAAGAGATAATTGGTGTGGGATATAATAGTCAAATCGATTCTTCAAAATTGGAATCGGTTCTAAAAAAATATTTGACTCCTGATGAAATTTCTGTTTTAAGTACAATAAAACATAGTGGTAAAATGAATTTAAATAATCAGGAATATGCAACATTGTTTCAATATCAAGCAGCTGGGGGATGTGAAATTGCTAGATATAGACGTGGCGATTATAGTATAAATTTGGAAAAACATCAAGTGAAGATGAATAATTATCAAATTAAAAAAGGAACTGGTGTTTTAAGAAAAATAGAAGAAGGAAATTCTAAAATCTTAGAAGAAATTGATTCAGCAATCGATAAGAATTTGAATTCACAAGTAATAACTGGAGTACGATATTGCACTGGTGTTGGCCCTGAAATCGATTTAACACCTTATTTAAATGGAAATGCAGATATTCAAGATTTAGTTGGACTTTCATATAATGATTTAGCTAATACTTCATATACAATTTTACATAATAAATTAACTTCTTATGCAAGAAATGCTGAAAATACTGTAAAAATTGAATCTGTTATAGAAAAGAATACTGGTGCATTTATTGAGAGTAGTGGTGGAATCCCACAATATAAATTAATGGAATTTTTAACTAAAAATAACACTAAAAGTACTATTGTAGGCACATATTGGGACAAAGATGGACGTTTGGTTTTACAAACTTTAGTTAGACCTAATTAAGGAGGAGATTTGATGAGTAGTGAAGAAATGATTTTTAACGGTAAATTAGAAGATTTAAAGTGGAGCGATGACAATGGAAATTCTATAGATAATAAAGATTTAAATAATTTTTTAGAAGAAAAATCAAAAAAGAATTTTCAAGAAGCAATTGAAAAGTATATGCCTATAGGCTCCGTATTAAAATTAAAAGATAAAATAGGGTCTTTCATGATAATTGGATTTAAGTATAAAATTAATGATGTTGAGTTTGATTATTTAGGAATAAAATATCCAGAAGGTGTTAATAAAGATATAAATCCTATAGTATTTAATCACGAAGAAATAGAGAAAATTTTTCATGTTGGTATGACGAGCAATATACAAAGAAAATACAATCAAGAATTACATGGTGAAAATACGGGTTTTAATATGACCTTATAATATATATTATATTATAAGGTCAAAGGAGGAATACATGTACGGAGCAATTATAGGAGATATTATAGGTTCAAGATATGAACATAATAATATAAAAGTTAAAAATTTTAATTTATATTCAAGCGATTGTAGATTTACTGATGATACAGTTATGACATGTGCACTAGCTATGGCAAGCATGAATTATATTCAAGATAAGGATAAAGAACGTTTTAAATACAACTGTATTAAATGGATGCAGTTATTTGGCAGAATATACCCTAATAGTGGTTATGGTGGAAATTTTATAAATTGGATATTTTCAAATAATCCACTACCATATAATAGTTATGGTAATGGATCAGCTATGAGAGTATCACCTGTCGCATACGTATCGTCTTCTTTAGAGGAAGCAGAAGATTTAGCAGAAATAAGTGCATCTGTATCCCATAATCATGAAGAAGGCATAAAGGGAGCTAAAGCTGTTGCATCTGCTATTTTCATCGCACGACATAAAGGTACAAAGGATCAAATTTACAAATATATAAGTGAAAAATATTATGATTTAAATTTTACTATAGATGAAATTAGGGATAATTATAAATTTGATGTTAGTTGTCAAGGTAGTGTTCCACAAGCTATAAAATGTTTTTTAGAATCTAAAGATTTTGAAGATTGTATTAGAACAGCTGTATCTATAGGAGGGGATTCTGATACCATAGCGGCTATATCTGGTAGTATAGCTGGTGCATTTTATGAAATACCAGAATACATGATAGATAAAGCAAATCACTATTTAGATAAACATTTACATAAAACAATCGTTGATTTTATTAATGAATCTGAAGAATTTAATAAAGAAAATAAAATTTCAAAATAGATTATTTGAGGATGGTATGTATAAGTATATAGGTGAAATTACAAAATATAATAAAAAAATATCAATAATAGAAGATGATTATGGAAATAAATTTTTTAGAAAACAAGTTATAGACAATAAAAATAATGATACAATATTAAGTTTAAAAAATGAAATAAATTGTCTTAACATTCTAGAATACTCTTCAATTACTCCAAAAATTATTGAATGTAATCTAGATTGTGAAACACCATATTTTATAACTGAATATATTGATTATAGTAGATTAGATCATTTTAAATTTTCAACCACAATTCAAAAAATAATTTGTATGATTAAAATATTAGATGCTATTAACATAATTCATGAAAAGAAAATAATTCACTGCGATTTAAAGCCACAAAATATATTTGTTGATAAAAAATATAACATAAAAATAATAGATTTTGAAACCAGTATTATTAATGGTAATAAGTCCTTATATAAGTCGTTAAGTTTAAATTATTGCTCACCAGAACAAATAAATAAAGAAAGAATTAATAATCAAACTGATATTTTCTCTTTAGGAATAGTTTTATATCAATTAATAGTTGGTAAAGTTCCTTTTGATAGAAAAAAAGAAGGATTATATAAAGATTTTAAATATGATGAAATTGAAAAAATAAAAAATGATAATTTAAATTATATATTTTTAAAAGCAGTTAATAAGAATTTAGATTATAGATATAAAAGTGCTAAAGAATTTAGAAAAGATTTAATAAAATTTTTAGTTGGAAAGAGGGATTATATGAATGAAAATTTTAAGAAATATTTACCAATAGGTACAGTAGTAATGTTAAAAGGTGGAAGTAAAAGGCTTATGATAACAGGTTTTTGCTCAGTTGCGAATGACGATAAAAATAAAGTTTATGACTATTCAGGATGTATGTATCCAGAAGGATTTTTATCTAGCGATCAGACAGCTCTATTTAATCATGATCAAATAGATAAAATCTATTATATGGGTCTATCTGATGATGAGGATAAAAAATTTAAAGAAAATTTAAATTTATTAATTAGTAAACTTAATAACCAAACAAATGAAAGTTAAAAAGAACTAAAAAGTTCTTTTTTGTTTCATAAAAAATAAAGTTGTCCATATATTTAACTAGAGGAGGCTTTTATGTATAATGGACTAACTGAAGAAGAGGTAATTGAAAATAGAAAAAAATATGGAAGTAATGAACTTGAAAAGAGTAAAAAAGATGGTTTTTTTAAATTACTTATAAGTACACTTGGCGATCCAATTATTAAAATACTTTTAATTGCCTTAGCTATTAAAACTGTATTTTTATTTAGAAATTTTGATTGGTATGAAACAATTGGTATAGTAATAGCTATACTACTCGCATCTTTTATATCTACAATATCAGAATATGGTAGTGAAAAAGCATTTGAAAAATTACAAGAAGAAGTTTCAAGAATAAAATGTAAAGTAATTAGAAATGGTAAAAAAGTTGAAATACCAATTAGTGAGGTAGTAGTAGGAGATATAGTTAGTTTAGAAACAGGGGATAAAATTCCTGCAGATGGAATAATAATTAAAGGTAAAATAAGTGTAGATGAATCTAGTTTAAATGGAGAAACTAAAGAATCTTATAAAGAAGCTTCCTTATTCAATAAGCAAAGTGAAAAAAATACTGTATTTAAAGGAAGTGTTGTATATAGTAATACGGCACTTATGAAAGTAACAAAAGTAGGTACCGATACATTTTATGGTAAGATTGCTTTAGAACTACAAGAAAAGCAACCTGAAACTCCTTTAAAACTAAGATTAAGAGAACTAGCTAAATTTATAAGTAAGATAGGTTATATAGGTGCATTTTTGGTATTCTTTTCATATTTATTTAAAGTTGTTGTAATAAATAATAATTTTAATATAGAAGAAATAAAACTAATGATAACAAATTTTCCACTTATAACAGGTCATATATTATATGCATTAACACTTTGTGTAACAATAATAATAGTGGCTGTACCAGATGATTGCTTCCACTTATGATACAAAAACATGCAACTACATAGGGTTTAAATATTATTTTAAACTCTTTTATTTTATATATAATAAAATGGATAATAGATGTATGTAAATTTTTATTTGACTTACAGCTAGCTAAAGAAATATTGAAAGAGTGATACAATTTTATAAAATATATAATATGATGAAATTGTGACACTATTGGTGACACAATTATCACGGATTAACCATTCACTTATTTTAAACAGTACAAAATCAAAAGAAGAAAGACAATTTTATCTTAGATTGCAATAGGACATGTTAAATTATCAAATTTTATGGTATACTATAGAATAGATTAAATAAGGGTGCTATCATGGAAGAAAATCCAAATTACAATTCAGTCACTTATGATGAATATATTTCTATTTATAGTAATAAAATAATTTCTAAAAGTGAAAGGATATTTGTTAGATATTTTTTATTTCCAATTCGAAAGTAGTAGAAAAAAATGTATAATACTTTAAAAATTTTACAAAGCAGAATATATATAAGATTATCTGAAACTGATGAAAGTAAACCTTGAGAATCAGATAGTAGAGCACATTTAATCAAAGAAATATGTTAATGAATTTTGTAAAAAAAGGATTTATCTTTGTAATAGCTATTCTGGAACTAATTTTGAACGACCAGGATTTTCAAAAATGATTGAAAATATAAAAGAAAAGCATATCAACTTAGTTATTGTAAAAGATTTATCTAGACTTGTTAGAAATTATATTATGACTGGTTATTATGTAGAAAATTTCTTCTTGAAAATGGAATAAGGTTTATTCATATGCAATAAGAATGTATGAGTCACATTTTATATCTTGTGATAAGTTAGAAAGTATACAATTAAAAATACTTGTAAAAAAATAAACTATTTATATAAACATGAAAAATGCTAAATTAACATTTTGCGACATTATGATTATTAAAATAGTGTATAATATATGGAGAAAGGAGTGGCGGATTATGGTGGAAAATTTACCAAAAAATCTTATTGAATTTATTAAAGCTGGGGAGAGTACAACAATTGAATACAAAGAAGCAAAGAAGAGTCTACCTAGTTCTTTGTTTGAATCTGTTTGTTCAATGTTGAACAGAAATGGTGGACATATATTTTTAGGTGTTAACGATGATTCTGAAGTAATTGGTGTATACAAAGATTACACTAAAGCAATGAAGAAAGAATTTGTAGATTTATGCAATAACCCTGAAAAAATATTTCCAACTGTTCATCTTGACATAAAAGAATATATTTATGCAGATAAGCACATATTGTATATTTATGTTCATGAAAGTTCAGACGTTCATAAAACAGCAAATAAAATTTATGATAGAAATGAAGATGGAGATTTTGATATAACAAATAATACTACTTTAATATCTAATTTGTATATTAGAAAAAGAAGTACTTATATAGAAAATAAAATATATCCATTTGCAACTATGAATGATTTAAGAGCAGATTTAATTGATGAAGCAAGAAAAATGGCTTCAAACAGAACTTCAAATCATCCGTGGTCAAAAATGAGTAATGAAGAAATGTTAAGAAGTGCAGGATTATATGAAAGAAATTTAGAAACTGGTAAAGAAGGATTTAATTTAGCATGTTTATTAATCTTTGGTAAAGATGATATAATTGCTTCTGCATTGTCGTATTATAAAACAGATGCAATTTTAAAGGTTAAAGATACAGAAAGATATGATGATCGTGATGACATTAGAACTAATTTATTAGATTCATATGATCGATTAACGTATTTTATAAAAAAGCATTTAAATGATAAATTTTATATTGAAGACGATCAAAGGATAAATGTCAGAGATGTAATTGCAAGAGAATTATGTGCAAATTTGTTAATTCATAGAGAATACTCAAATCCGTATCCAGCTAGAATGGTAATTACAAAAGATAGTATTATTACAGAAAATGCAAACAAGCCAAGAACTATTGGTTTTATAGATTTGAATAATTACTCACCATATCCTAAAAACCCAAAAATTGCTGCTTTCTTTAAGGAAATAGGTCTTGCGGATGAATTAGGTTCTGGTATTAAAAAAATTGCAAAATATACTAAGATATATAGTGGTGGTGGAGAACCTTTATTTAAAGATGACGAAATCTTTGTTGCAACTGTTCCACTAACTAACAAAAGTAGCAATTCAATTTTTATTAGTAATAATCAATTAAAAGAATTTATTTTTAAATTTATTAAAGAATCTTCAGATGGAAGAACTAGACAGGAAATTAATGACTATATTTATCCACAAATGAATGATGATTTAGAAACAAAGAATAGCAGAGTAAGAACAGCATTAACTTATTTAAGAAAAAAAAATTTGATTGAAAATGTTGGTTCTGACACAAATTCTATTTGGATTGCTAAATAAAATTCTGCAGAGAATTCTGCAGAGCTCTGCAGAATTCTCTGCAGAAATACATAAAATATATTGAGAAAAAAGTTGGATAATACTTATTGATTTATACAGTAATAATTTCAAAAAAATGAAGTTATTACGGTTAGGAGTAATAATTGTAAATGGTCAAATAGAATTGGACAAAATAGAAATATGTATTGCAATTACTGCAGTATGAGTTACAGTTACACCTATAACTGTCATTAACGAATAATGTTAAAAAAAATATGCTTGTAATAAGGAAAAAATATTATTTAGATTAAAAACAAAAATTTTCCTTAATGAAAAAATAAAATACAGTTAGGCATTATATTTTATGGTCTAACTGTATTTTTATATGCCGACATATATTTTCCAATATGAAATAAACTATTGAAAACAACAACTCACTATTATATAATAAATTTGAAAATAAAAAGGAGTTGTTGAATCATGAATCTAACAAATTTATTAGATTACAGTAATA
>CANROP010000028.1 GCA_947632265.1 uncultured Bacilli bacterium | reverse complement strand
AAGTTAATGAAATTATTATTCTCGAAGTAAGTGAAATCGGATATATAAAAGTTTCATTTACTTTGAGAATTGAGAAATATTAGAAAGACTATTAAAAATAGTTGACTAAAACATTTGTTTGTGCTAAAATTTATTTAGGTGGTTATATGAATATAAATAAAATAGTAAAAGCTAGAGGTAATACTTATAAGATATATATAGATGATATTGAACTTATAACATATGAAGATGTTATATTAGATAATAATTTATTACATAAAAAAAATATAAGTATAGATAAATATAATAAAATTATAAGTGATACAGAATTTTATGATGTGTATTATAAAACTTTAAAATATGTTATGAAAAGAAGAAGAAGTGAAAAAGAGGTAATAGATTATTTAAATAAATATAGTTTAAATGATGATAGTAAAAAGATAGTTATTGATAAATTAAAACATATAAATCTTATAAATGATAAAGAGTATTGTAAGGCATATATAAATGATAAAGTATATTTAAGTAAATGTGGACTAAATAAAATTAGATTAGATTTATTAGAACAAAATATACCTATCGATATAATAGAAAGTGAATTATCACTTATTGATTCAGATATAATTAATAATAGATTAGAAAAATTAATTGCTAAAAAAATAAATAATAATAGTAATCATTCTAATTATTATTTAAAGCAAAAAGTTTTAAATGAAATGATAAATCTAGGTTATCCTAAAGATAAAACTATAGAAATAATAAATAAATATTCATTAGATGATACTGATATAATAGAAAAACAATTTAATAAGATATTTAATAGTTTATCTAAAAAGTATAGTGGGGAAGAATTACTATTTAAAGTAAAACAAAAGCTTATATCTAAAGGATTTAAAAGTGATGATATAAATGATTTAATACAAAAAAATACGAGAAATTGATCTCGTATTTTTATTCTTTAGTACTTAATGCATTTTTAATAACTTCTTCATATTTATTTTTTATAAAGTCATCATTAATAGTAAGTTTATATTTCTTTCTTAATTCATCCCATTTACTTACTTGTAGAGTTGAATCTTCATCACTATTTAGTTTATCTTCTGCATAAGCAACTTTTACTTGATCTTTTATATCATCATATTTTTCAACAGGAGTTGAACTAAGTCTTAAAATTACATGATATCCATAAGCTGATTTAACTGGTTCTTTAGTGTATTCACCATCTTTAAGTTCAGATAATCCTTTCCAGAAATTTTCATCTAATTGAGCTTTAGTTTGATTTTCTAATAATCCACCATTAGAATATGTACTAGGATCATCAGAATTATCTTTAGCAAGCTCTGAGAATTCACTTTCTAACTTTTTAGAATCTGTAACTTTATCTAATTTCTTTATTAAATCCTTAGCAGCTTTTAAGGCATCTTTATCAGAAGTCTCGCCATCTTTAACCTCTATTAATATATGTCTAAATGTTATTTTATCTGAATAATTATCATCATAGTATTTCTTTATATCATCTTCACTTGCCTCATCAGCAATAAAGTTTCTAACTGCTACAACTTTTCTATAATCTTCAAGAACATAATCATAAAATTCTTTTTCATTTGTTACACCTGGGAGTGCTAGATAAGTAGTTAAGAATTCATCAAAATTTACGTTATTGCTAGTAGCATATGATTTATAATAGTTTACAACATCATCTACATGAGCTTTATCATCATCTGAAAATTCAGTTACTTCTTTTCCAGCAATATATGTATCTATTAAATCTACAAGTGCATCTGTTCCTAAATCTTCTTTAAGTGCATCATATAAATCATTTGTAGTAAATTCTTTACCATTTACTGAAGCAACAACTTCATCACCGTTATTAAGTCTAGGAACTCTTTTATTTACTGCAAGTAAAATTGTTACAGACCCTAAAATTACAATTACACAAAGAGCTGCAATAAATGGTGTATTATTTAATAGAGAATCTAGCTTAGAATTTTTCCTTTCTATTTTTCTATCGTTTTCTTCTCTTACAACTAACTTTTCTTCAATTGTAACAGGATTTTTTTCAACTCTTTTAGTTGATTCTTTTACTACTTTAGTAGTACTACTTTTTTTCTTCCCTTTACTATTCTTTTTTTCAGTATCTTTTGGCATTTTATGCCTCTCCTTTCCATATACAATACGATGCATATTCATCATACAACTATTATTTTAACAAATTCAAGATAAAAATTCAACATAAACATTCACATTATTACAAATTTTTCATAAAATACTTTGAAAAGATAAAAAGGAGGAAAGATTATATGTGTTGTAATTCTGGTGTATCTGGAGCAGCTATAGTTCTAGTATTATTCATACTTTTAATAATAATTCTTGGTGCATATATTTAGGGAGGTGACACAATGAGTTCAAATAGTTCTTGTGGAAATACTGTTGAAACAACAAGATGTACAGGAAATAATTATGGTAATGCCTTTGTAATAATAATAGTATTATATATATTACTTGCTATTATAATAGGTACTTATTTATATTAAAAAGAGGATCTCCTCTTTTTTTCATGATTTAATATGATAAATTGAAAGAATATGATATAATAGGAATAGATATGAAATAGAGAGGATTGATAAAATGAAAACTACTGTATACAAATCTTTAGCACTTATTTTCTATTTGATATCACTTTCAATCTTACTTTATTGTATTAAAATTAGATTAACTCCTTTTGTATATATAAAGACAAATTATAGAATGATACTTTTAATAATATCTTGTATATTAATATATTTAGGAGGATTTATACTAGTAAAAAAATTAAATTATAATAAAAGAATATTTAAAATAAATTTAGTAGTTTATTTCATAATATATACAATAACTATTTGTACATTAACATTATTTGATGAAATATTTGGAAGACAAGGTATAAATTTTATTAAATGGAATGACAATTTATTAAATTCATATATAAATACATCATTTAATATAGTGCCATTTAAAACTATTAGACTTTTTACACATGGATATCAACAAGGTATAGTTAGTTTTAGAAACTTTTCTATAAATATATTTGGCAATTTTTTAGCATTCATGCCTTATGGAATATTTTTACCTCTTTTATTTAAAAGCATGAATAAGTACAAGAATTTTTTAATAACTATGATACTAATTGTTCTTTTAATAGAAATATTACAATTTGTAACTATGTCTGGTTCATGTGATATAGATGATTTAATATTAAATGTACTAGGCGCAAGTATAGTTTACTTTATAACAAAAATAAAATTTATAAATAAATTTATACGTAAAATACTTTTATACGAATAAGGTGATTTATGAAAAAGAATATAAAATGGATAGTGTTTTCTATATCTTTATTATTATTTATAATTATAGCTTTTATGGTTGTAACCCATACTGATTTATATATAGATAGTTTTATTTATGGATTAATAGATGATCATATAACAAATAATTTAACAAGTTATATAAAATATATAACATATATAGGGAGTGCATTTGCAGTAATAGGTGTTGTAGTATTTGTATACATATTTTTTAAAAATAAAAAATATTCTTTATATATGACTATAAATCTAATCTCTATAACTATATTCCAACTTATATTAAAAAATATATTTTCAAGAAATAGACCAGTAGATATAAACTTAATAGAAGAGGAAGGTTATAGTTTCCCATCAGGGCATTCACTTACCGCACTAGCTTTTTATGGATTTATAATTTATTTGATTTATAAATCTAAAATAAAGTATAAATCACTTTTTATAACTCTTTTTGTTCTAATAATACTATCAGTCGGATTTAGTAGAATATATCTAGGTGTTCATTTCTTTACAGATGTAATTGGAGCTTTTACATTTGCTTTATCTTATTTAATATTATATACTTCAATAATTGAAAAAAGGATGGTGTAGTTATGAAATGTCCAAAGTGTAATAGCGATATAGTGGATGGGTGTTGCGTTAGATGTGGTTATTTATTAAATGGTAACTTTGTAAGAGATAAAGAAGTAAAAAAGAATGAAGATTTAAAACTTTTTAATAAAGATTATGAATCTTTAATTTATAATAAAAAATTATTTTTAATTTTTATACTAGGTCCATTATACTTTTCATATAGAGGATTTTTAATAACTAGTTTATTATCTATAATAATAGATAGATATTTATATTTCCTTTTTATGGATATAGTAAATCACTCTATATTTATGCTTTCTAGTTTTTCAATGCAACTTATATACTTTGTAATAAGTAGATTAATATATGTTATATTTTCTAATAGTATATGTATATTAATAGATAAATTAAAAATAAAAATGTATAAAATGATATATAAAGATAATTATAAAGAAAAAATATCTAATCATAAACATCATAAATTTTATTTAATCATAGCTATAGTAGTATATATAATATTAATACTTGATTTATTTTAGGAATATTTAAAAGTATTCCTTTTTTGTTCGTATATAATTTTCAAAAAAATCCCTTCTAAATAAAATATAGTGGAGGTGATTTATGCACGTTAATTTTAAATCTAGAAAATTTTGGCTTGCTATATTAAGTGATATAATCGCACTTACAGTTGTTACAAAAGAAATAGGTGGTAAAGTTGGAATAATCGCAAGTATTGTTGGAACAATCGCATCAGCAGTTTGGTATATGATCACCGATTATAACATCGACCCTAATAAATTAAAGAAAACTTATGATGAAGTTAAGGATGATGTAGAAAAACTAAATGAAGGAGGTGAGTAGATTGCAGAAAGCAGTACTTATGATGGATTATCTAAACGTATCACAAAAAGCTAATAGTTCATTTTCACATAAAGGAGATAAGGCACTTGATTTATCAGGAAAAGATAAAGGAAAGGACTACTTAAAAGCTCCATTTACAGGAATTGTTAAAAGGATATACACAAATGCAAATGCAGTATGGTTAGAATCTAAAGATAAAGTTGAATATGCAGATGGAACAGTTGATTATATGACAGTTATGACATTACACGATAACGATGTATCAGATTTAAAAGTAGGAGATGTTATTAATCAAGGAGAGGTATATTATCAAGAAGGAACTAGAGGGCAGGCAACAGGAAATCATATACATTTAGCAGTCGGTAAAGGAAAATTTACAGGTAATGGTTGGTATAAAAATAGTTATGGTGTATGGTGTATAAATAATCAATACGATGTATATAAAGCCTTATTTTTACTAGATACAGTTAAAATAATAAATGGTGGTGGGTATGATTGGAAGAAAACTAATGATCTTGATGTCGTAAATACATATATAGTTCAAAAAGGGGATAGAATTTTTATGTAGAATAACATAAAAAATAGTTGATTTATTTGTAAAAAAGATTTAATATAAAATAAGAAGGGAGAATAAAACGTAATAATGCATGAAAAACCAAGAGATGCAAAATCATATTTTGATGGTGTATTAGAAAATATAAACATTATATTATGCAATAATTTTTATAAAAATGAAGATAAAGAAAATCTTAAATTTGTTAAAGCAAAAATCGAAAATTGGTATAAAATTTATAAAAAAGAAAATACACTTAAAAGTATCGATTTCAAAGAACTAGAGAATCTTGAACTTGAAATAACTGATTTTTTTGACAAATATGTTGCAACCGAATCAGTTAAAGAAAACTACGCAGAAAGATTATTATATGATTTCGGATGTCTAGAAATGATTTGGAAAGATGAAATGTTAGGAGGTAAAAACTAGATATGGGAGATAAAGAAATTAGAGTACATACAGATAAAAACGGTAAAGATCATATAGATGTATATAGTAATGATCCAAAAGAAGATCACACATCTATACATATAAATATAAATACCGATACTGGTAAAGGAAATATAGTTGATATAACAGACTGATCAAAAGAAACGACTGATACGCAATGTTATTTAACGAGTGCTTGTATGAAACATATGCAAGAAAATTTTGATGATAGCTGTGAGGAATTAACAATATTAAGATGGTTTAGAGATAACTTTGTTTCAAAAGAAGATATCAATCATTATTATGAAACAGCCCCTATAATAGTAGAAGCAATAGATAAGATTAAAAATAATAGTCATATTTATAATTATATATATGATAATGTGGTAAATGCCTGTGTCATCGCAATAAAAAAAGGTGATTATGAATTTGCGTATAATAGGTATAAAAACAGTATTTTAACTTTAGAAGAGCAATTTGCGAGACCCTTTTTAGAACAAAAATTTGTAAAAGTTTTAAAATTGAAAGTAAATAGTTAAAAAATAATCATCCTAAAAATTCTAATAAAATTAGAGATTAGGATGATTTTTTATGTTTTCATATCTAGGAATATAAAGATAAATTTAATAATGTTTTTTTTACAAACCTATAGGATAAAACGTATTTGCAAGTGCAAAGCAATATATATAAACCTTTATTTTATATATAATTAAATAATAGATGAAATTTAATTATATTCAAATCCTAAAAATGTATGATTATGATTTACTCTTACCAAATAATATTACTAATTTAAAAGTCAAAACCATAGAATTTAAGAGGGGTATAAAACTCTATGGTCAAATACAAAGTCAATTTAAAATTTAAAGAAAATGGTAAATCTTTAAATGAAACAATAGCTAATGCATTAAAAATTGAATTAGAAAAACAAACAAATATAACTTACAGCACTTCTAAAATTAAATCTACTAACCATTTTCAAGATGAGAGGAGTATCAATTAATTAAAACTCATGAATACTAGTTTTAATGTAGGAATATATATAAGGTTATCAAGAGATGATGGAAATATAGAATCTGATAGTATTGTTAGTCAAAGAAGTTTACTTAATCAATATGTTAAAGAAAATAATTATAATATTATTGATGAGTATGTAGATGATGGATATACTGGTACTAATTTTGATAGACCCGCATTTAAAAGAATGATTAAAGATATTGAAATAGGCAAAATAAATATGATTATTACTAAAGATATGTCAAGATTAGGTAGAGATTATATAGGAACAGGAGAATTAATAGAAAAATATTTTCCAAATAATAATGTAAGATATATAGCTATTAATGATGGTATTGATACATTTATAGATAATACAAATAATGATATCGCACCTTTTAAAGCCATAATGAATGATATGTATGCAAAAGATATTTCAAAAAAAGTTAAAACTAGTTTACATTCAAGAATGAAAGATGGATTATATGTATCTGGAAGATGTCCTTTTGGATATATGAAAGATCCAAATAATAAAAATCATTTAGTAATAAATGAAGAACAGGCTAGTACTGTTAAATTAATATTTGATTTAGCTCTTAAGGGTAACACTTATTATTCTATCGCACAAGAACTTACTAAAAGAAGAATTAAGACTCCATCTTCCTATTATAATTATGTTTGGAATAAAAAAATTAATAAATGTATATCTAAAGAACTTGGTGTATGGGTTGATACAACAGTAAAAGCAATATTAACTAATCAAATATATGTGGGTGATACAGTACAAAGCAAAACTAAAAAGATAAATTATAAACTTAAAAAGATTATTAAAAATAATCCTAATGATTATATTATTGTAGAAAATACTCATGAAGCAATTATTGATAGAGATACATTTAACTATGTACAAACACTACTTCCAAAAAATGTAAAAAGACCAGAAAAGAAAAGATTTTATTTATTAGATGGGCTTTTATATTGTGGAGATTGTAAACATCGAATAACAGTAAGGTATCAAAATAAAACAGGAAAAAGTTATACAACTTGTGATTATTATAGAACATATTCAAAATATCATGTCTGTACAACTCATACAAACAATTATGAAATATTAGAAAAAATTATTTTAGATAATATTAGAGATATATGTAATAAATATTTAGATAAAAATAAGATAAAAAATTCACTAGGTAATATAACATTTGAGGATAATAATTTAAAAATTAAAAAACAAATTGAAAGTTTAGAATTAACAAACAAGAAAGTAACAGAAAATTTAGATAAAACTTATATTGATATGTTAAAAGGTATACTAGATGAATCACAATACATAAGAGTTAGTAAAACATTAAAAGAAGAAATAGAAAATAATAAATTAAAAATTAATAATTTAAAAAAAGAACAAATAAATTCAAGTAAAATAGATAACACTGAAAAATATATTAATGATTTTTTATCATTAGATAATATGACTAGAGAATTAATAATAAATTTAGTTGAAAAAATCTATATTTATAAAGATAAAAAAGTAGATATTGTATTTACATTTAAAAATTGTTAAATTTGTAGTATAATATTCATGGGAGATGAATTTGTGTGCAAATAATTTTTGGAACTACTAATAAAAGAAAAGTAGAAGACTTACAAAATATTATTAATGAAATGAATTTAGACTTAGAAGTACTAAGTATGGCAGATATTGAATGGGATAGAGGAGAAATAGAAGAAAATGGTTCTACTATAGAGGAAAATTCGTTAATTAAAGCTTCTTCAATTTTATCTTTTTGTAGAGAACATAATATTGAAAAACCAATTATAACAGATGATGCAGGATTATTTGTAGATGCTTTAAATGGGGAGCCTGGCATTTACACAGGAAGATATGCAGATGATGAAATCGCACTAAATCCTAGTTTACCAAAATATCAATGTGTTATAAAACTATTAAATAAATTAAATGGTGAAAAAAATAGAAATGCTACTTATAAATGTTGTGTTACTATTATGATGCCAGATGGCAAGTATTATCAAGAAATTGGAGAAAGCAAAGGTTCTATTTCAGAAGAAATAATTGGTGAATTAAAAAGACCATACTTTTATTCTGTATTTATGCTAGAAGGTACTAATGTAGCTTTTAATTCTTTAAAAGTAAAAGAACTAGATAATACATATAGATATAGTGCATTAAGAAAATCTTTAAAAAAATTTAAATAAAAAATTAATTTATATTTATATACTACATAAAAAGTGTATCAGGAGATACCCTATCTAAAATAGCTAAGAAATTTAATACTACAGTCTCTGAATTAGTAAAATTAAACAATATAAAAAACCCTAATTTAATAATAATAGGGGAAAAATTAATAATACCTACTAAAGATGTAAAATATTTTAAAAAATATAAAGGAAATAGTGTATCAATAGTAGATGCATTAATAAGTATAGGAGAAGACTATTCATATAGTTATAGAGAAAAAATCGCAGTAGTAAATGGAATAGGTAATTATGCAGGTACAAAGACACAAAATAAAAAACTACTTGAACTTTTAAAAGAAGGTAAGTTAATTAAACCCTAAATAAAAATAAAGAATTTATCAATTTTGGTAAATTCTTTTAATATACTAAGTAATTGTTTGGTAAAAATGAGAAAAAATATTTTATCATAAATTAACAAATAATTCCCTCATTAATTTACATCTTAAAGTATACATGTTATAATGTAATAGTAGATTTATGATATATAAATTTATTTAAGTTTTAGTAAAACAAAAATATGTTTTAAAAAGGATGATAATTATGTTAAATGATTTAAAAGCAACTGTTGGTCAGGATGAAAAAATATTATATGAAGGTAAACCTAACAAAAAATGTTATATATTTGAAAGTATTTTTAATCCTATGTTACCATTTGCTTTATTATGGGGATTAATTGATTTTGGATTTATAGGAGCTTCATTTTTCACATCTGATTCTAGAAATATATTATTTTTTATTATCCCATTCTTTTTACTTCATTTAATGCCTGTATGGATTTATTTGGGAGGTATTTTATTTACAGTAAAAAAATATAAAAACACATCATATATAGTTACAGATAAAGCTATATATGTATCAAGTGGAATAATTTCGTATAAGATTAATACTAAACCATTTGCTGAATTATCACATATAGATCTACATAGAGGTATTTTTGATCAATTATTTAATGTTGGAGATATAATAGCCACTACTAATCAACTTAATCCAAATGGTACAAATACAACAATAGTTATTAATAGTATTTCAAATTACATAGAAGTATATAACTTAGTAAAAAAATTACAAACAGATATTTATACAGATATTATGTATCCTAATGATAAAAGACCTAAAGAAAATCACGGATATAAAACAGAGTATAAAGGATGATTTAAAGATACTTAAAGCAAATTTTACTTTAAGTTTTTTCTTTTAATAAGATAAGATTTATGCAACTATAAATATATGTAAATGCAACTTAAATTATTTTTATCGCAACTATAAATATATTTATATTAAATAAATTATATTGTAAAATTAAAATAGTTAAGGAGGATTTTATGATAGAACTTAAAAACATTTCAAAGACATATAAGTCAAAAAAAGGAAATAAAACTAAGGCACTTGATAATATTTCATTAAAATTTGATGAAAAAGGGATGACTTTTATACTAGGTAAAAGTGGTAGTGGCAAATCAACTTTATTAAATATTATAGGTGGACTTGATAAATACGATAGTGGAAACATGATTATACTAGGTAAGAGTAGTAAGGATTTTAAGTGTGCTGACTTTGACTCTTATCGTAATACTTATATAGGATTTGTATTTCAAGAATTTAATATATTAGAAGATTATGATGTATATGAAAATATTATTTTAGCTTTACAGTTACAACAAAAGGAAATTGATGAAGATAAAATAGATAAATTACTTGAAAGATTGGAATTAAAAAATTTAAAAAATAGAAAAGTAAATGAATTATCTGGTGGTCAAAAACAAAGAGTTGCAATCGCTCGTGCTTTAATAAAAGATCCAAAGATAATACTTGCTGATGAACCAACAGGAAACCTTGATAGTAAAACAGGAAAACAAGTAATGGATTTATTAAAAGAGATAAGCCATGAAAAACTTGTTATAATAGTTTCACATGACACTGAATCTGCAAATATATATGGAGATAGAATAATAGAAATAAAAGATGGTAAAGTAGTAAATGATACTAAAAAAAATATAAGTATAAATAATACTGATAGATATAGAACTATTAAATCTAAATTACCATTTAAAGAAAGTTTTAAATTAGGTATAGGTAGTTTAAGACATAAAAAAGTTAAATTAGTATTTACAATATTACTTACAATATGTACTTTATTATTTTTTAGTGTTATGGATACCTTATCAGATTATAATGTAAATGAAGCACATTCAAAATTATTAGTAGAAAAAAAAGAGAATTCTATAAAAGTACAAAAGTATCATTTTTTTAATAATGAATATGATAAATATGATTATTATAATAAAGATCAAATAAAGTTAGATTTAGAAGATGAAAAATTTATAGAATCAAAACTAAAAAATAAATATTATCCTATTTATAAATTGCAAGAAGATTATAATTATATGAAGGTTGGAGAAGCACTTAAAATAGGAGAAATTTATGGTAATATTTTATATACGCCAGTAGGTGAATATATTGATATGGATATAATAGTAGTAGATGATTTTACTAACTTTATTAAAGAAAAAATAATTGGTAAAACACCTATAAAAAATAACGAAATTTTAATTTCAAATTATTTAGCTGATTTGATTATAGAAGGTGGAATTACAACAGTAGAAAAAAATAATACAGATGAGTTTAGTGATAATTATATATTTAAACCTAAAAATTATGAAGAAATAGTAAACAGTAATAAAACATTTTATTTTGGGAGTGCTGGAAAAGTAAAAATAGTTGGAATTATCGATTATGATTTAAGTAAATACGAGTCATTAAAAAATAAAAAATATGATCCTGAAACTATTAAAGATGAAGAAATAGAATTACAACAAGAATTATTATTAAAAGCAAATAATCAATATGGAAACATTTATGTAACAAAAGATTTTATAGATAATATAGATATTGCTAATGTTGAAGAATTAGATGAAAATATTCAGTACTATGATTTAACTGTTGATGGTGCCTCTTTAAGAGTTGAAGGATATTATGTAGCGCCTGCTACTCTAGAACATGAAATCGAATATTATGATGGAGAAAAATGGATAAAAACTAAAAAATTAAATAAGGATGAAGTAGTTTTAAATGTATATCAATTAATTGGCCCTAGACTTAATTCTATTAATGATTATGACGATAATCTTGAAAATTATATTTTAAATAATCCAGATATACCTAGAGAAACATTAGAAAAAAAATATGTTGTTAATTATATTAAAGATTTTGATATAATTGGTAAAAAAGCTAATTTTATTGTAAATAGAAATAATAAAGTAATTAGTGAATATAAAGATTTAAAAATAGTTGGTATTAATGGCCTTATGAGTGATGCTAAAGATAGAAAATATTACTTATCTAATGATTTAGTAGGGGAGTATAAAATAGATGTATTACAAAAAACAGGTTATTTTGTACCAATAAAAAATTATAAAGAATTTAAATATATGTTAACAACTTTTCCTTATAATAAAGAGATACAAGCAATATCTCCTTATAGTGAAGATGTTACACTTTTAATTAGAACTATAGAAATATTAAAAGATATATCATTCTATGTAGGTTTAGTATTATTTATATTTACAGTATTCTTAATAGGTAATTTTATAATCACAAGTATTAACTATCGTAAAAAAGAAATTGGTATATTAAGAGCTTTAGGTTCAAGAAGTATTGATACTATAAAAATATTTTTATGGGAAGGACTTACTATGTCAGTTATATCAGCAACCATTTCATCTATATTACTTATTATTGTAACTAGTTTACTTAATAGTGTAATAATGGCAGGAACAAACATGATTTTAACACCTTTTATACTTGGTATAAGACAGTTTGTACTAATTTATTTAATAGTATTTATAGTAACAATAATATCAAGTATTATACCAATAATAAAAATATCTAAAATGAAACCTATAGATGCGATATTAAATAAATAAAGAAATTTAGAGTATTAAAAATTTTGTTACTACTCAGCCATAAATAACAGATAAGATAAATTTTCTGTTATTTTTTATGTACGAAAAAACTAGGCAAACAATGATTTACCTTCAAAAATTGATTTGATGCATTCGAGTACATTTATTTTTCTTAATCTAGCTGTTTTTATAATACTCATTGTATTACCAAATCTTACAGCTCCTTCTGTACTTCTAAAACCACCAGATACTTTTGTTTTTCCTTTTATCATTCGTAAAGCTCTCTCCATGAAATTATTGTCGTAAGGAAGAGAAAAGTCATGAATAAAGAAGAGAACATAATTTTTATATTTCTTTAATCTTCTTAAAAGAGCATTCGCTTTCTCTTTCCAATAGGTTGAAAATATTTCTTGGTTTTCTTTCAATCCTTCATTTAATATATCATCATATTCTTGTTCTATTTGTTGTATTTCTTCTTCTGTAAATTCTTCTTTTCCAAACTTAGATAATATTTTTCTATTTTTTTCTATTTGAAACAAAAGATGAGCTATTTGACCTGGCCACCATATTTCATAGACATTTTGAGTTTCTTCTTCACAATATCTTCCTATATGAATGGCACATTCTTGATGATTTGTTCCATATTTGAAAATGCCTACTTCATGATCGGATATAATCGTTCCATAAAATTGGTTTAAAATATTATCTTCTTTTATGGGGTTGTCACCTTTACTATGATGATATTTATACAATATATTAGATGGATTCCCATATCCTCGATAATAACTTTCTTTTCCATTTTCACTTGTTACTGTTTCATCTGTATGTGTATATTTGCCATTTAAAATATTCGTTGTAATGTTATTTAGAGTTTCGGTAGTTTTTGAAGAAAAATTTTTATAAATATTATCTATAGTTCCTTGAGATAAGTTTACTATACCATTTGTAAAATCGCTTAAAAATTCTTGAATTTTATTATAACTTAAAGAGTAATAATAACCTAACATAACTACCATTGCTTTAACACTCTCATCATAGGTTACATCACTGTAGTACTCTGATGACATTTCTTCTTGGTTCTGTTTCCCATATGTAAAAATATGTCTTTCTATGACAGTTCCCAAGGAAATACAAACTCTATATTTAACAGTTTCTTCTTTTTTAGGATTTCCTTTTACATGATGTTTTACTTCTATAACTTTTAAATTTTTCTCGTTTATTTTTTGTTCTAATTGTTCTTTGGTTAAAGTAACTCCTTTATGGTTTAATTGTCCACCTGTGTTACGATTCGTTTTTTCACGATGATTATATATATTAGCACCTGTTTTTGCATTTCTTATTTCTTTACTTGTTGGAATAGAAGAATTTGTACTATCTTTATTAATTTGATTAGTTAATTTATCTATTAAATAATCATTTTGCTTTTCTTTTTCAGATTTTAATCTATCTATTTCTTTTAAAGCATTATTTAACTTTTCTTTTAACTCGATATTTTCTTCTTCTAATGCTTTTGTTGCTTTATTTATTTCTGTTTTTATATTGTTTTTTAAACATTTATTTTCACTTTTTACCAAATTTAATTCTAATCTTAGTTTACTAATAATTTTATTAAGTTTTTCAACTTTATAAAATTCTTCTTCGTACATTTTGTATAAATCGTTATCTACATTTCTTCTCATATTATCACTACCCTAAGCTTAACTAATTATAGTTTAACATAATTTCAATAAAAAAGCGAGGTGTAAATTTGACTAATTGCTTAGAGTAGTCTACCTCGCATTTATATTATAACTCTTTTTTTATTTTTTTGTACATTTTTTTTTGCATTATGGCTGAGTAGTAACAAAATTTTTAATTGATACTCTTTTTTTTAAAAATTTATACTTGAAAAAAGTAAAAAAACATGGTAATATTTTAATAGTACGGAGAGTACAGTAGAGAAAGGAAAGAGGTAAAAGTTATGAATAGAACAAA
>CANROP010000027.1 GCA_947632265.1 uncultured Bacilli bacterium | reverse complement strand
GATGTAAAAGCAATGTTAGTATGGATACCAAGATATGAATATATGATAGAAGGGCAATATGGAAAACATACAGATGGAACAGATGGAACACAAGAAACACCAGGAGAAATAAAGATAAACTTTATAGGAACAGAAAAGACACAAGTAGCTGAAGAATACCATATACATCCAGCATTTACATTTGATGGAGAAGAATTAAGTGGGATATGGGTAGGAAAATTTGAAACAACAGGTTCATCATCCACACCAACGATACTACCAAACTTACAATCATTAAGAGATCAAACAGTAAGTGAAGAGTTTACAACAGCTCAAAAATTTGTAGTAAGTGGATATGATTCACATATGGCAAAGAATAGTGAATGGGGAGCAGTAGCATATCTATCACAAAGTATGTATGGTAAATATGGTAATCAAAGTTATACAGGAACAAACAAAGAAGTATATATAAATAATTCAATTAATTATTATACAGGACGAAGTGGAGGAACTCCAAGTGCATCATATAGTGCAAATGGAACATGTAACTATGATGTAATAGATGATAGAGGCTCAGGTACAGGACAATGTGGAGGAGGAGCCTCAACAACAGGAAATATCACAGGAGTATATGATATGAGTGGAGGAGCCCGTGATAATGTCATGGGCTACTTAGAAGGAATAAATGGAGAGTTACCTTGGGGATCAAATTCAAGAGCTAACCAAGCAGGATTTATTGAAGAAACAAAACCAGTCTCAAAATATTATGATGCGTATGAAAGCCAAGATACATCTTCAAATGACGGTTCATTATCAGCAACAGCATGTAATAAAGGAATATGTTATGGACATGCCTTAAGCGAAACGAGAGGCTGGTATGGTGATTTTGCCACTTTCGTTAGATCGCCCTATCCTTGGTTGCAACGCGGTGGCTACTCCGCCTCTGGGGCTGGTGCCGGGGTGTTCTGCTTCGGCCACAGTGATGGAGAAGATGACTACTCCGAGGACTCTTTCCGTGTTGTACTCGTAGCTGCGTAGCAGCTTCTCATCTATTCGCAAGTACTACGAGAGGGCATGTAATAAAAAACGACCACAAATAAAGTGGGATGGATAATCCTCTTCACTCTTTTTTGGAGAGGATTCGCAGGCATCTAGGGTTTACTCTGGGAGCCTGTCCGATTTTGTATCTGTAAAATAAATAATTTAATTGAGATAATATTTGTTATCTCTTTTTTGATAAATTATATATATTGTTAAAAAATTATTTTTCTATCGTCTTGTCTTTCATATATGACAATTTGACTTTTTTAATTATTTGTTGTATTATAATACTCGTTTTAAAGGGGGAAATAAAAGTGAAAAATTATTCTATGAATGAAATTCAAGAAAAATTATTTATATTAGATTATGAAATTATTAACGGAAATATTGTAATTAATTTTGCTGATAATACTAAAAGTATAGTCCCATATACTAGTGATAATGAAAAAAGAGTTATCATGACTATGGAAAATCAAGCTAAGAACTCAGATTATTTTATGAATAGACAAAAATTAAGAAAATCAGTTAATATAGGTATTTTATTTGTCGCATTTCCATATTTAGTATTATCTCTTTCATTTGGTGTAAGTGTTTTAACACTTACTGGAGTATTTACTATAGTATTACCATCTTTAGTAGCTTTATTATCACTCGCTAATATTATAGATTCTAGTTTAAAAATTGAAGATGTTAGAAAATCTATATTATTTCTAAAAAATAAAGAATTATTAAACGATAAAGTTAACAGTAATGAAAACGTATTAATAAATACTAAATTGAAAGAAAGCGATATAAAAGATGAATTTTCTCATGTAACTATAAATACAATTAGAAAAGCACAATATAAAGAATTAAAACAAATACTTGAAAATATAAAACGTAATGAACATTTTAAATTTGATTATGATAATGATACAGATCATAAAACATATACAAAATAAAAATATGGATTAGACATTATAATTGTTTAATCCATATTTTTCTTCTTCAGTATCAAAAAATAATTCTGTTTTAATAGGATTATATGTTAAGTAGGCAAATACAATATAACATATAATTATAAGTATAAAAGAAATTATATTTAGATAATAATAATTATTCTTAGTCTTTAATATATAGTAACTAATTACTTGAGAAATTATTATTGCAATCATCATAACTCCTATATTTAAAAACATTTTAGGACCAATTTTATAAAAGAATGGTAGATAAATCATTAAAAATATAGGTACTATAGTAAATGCACTAATAAATAAAGATAAAAAGAAATTATTAAACTTTATATTAAACTTAGTAAGTATTATATAATCTATAATTCCATACATAACAACACTAGTAAAAATAAGTTTTTGATGTTCCCATATAGATTCGTTTACTGGGAAGAAGATTGCGGTTATGGTACTTGGTAAAAATTCATATATAAAGTGAAATATAAAACATAATATAAATATTCCAATAACACTTATAATTTTAGCTTTTTTTAAATTCATAAAAACTTCCTTTCTATTTATAATAATAAATGGTGATAAAATGAAAATAAGATTAGGTTATGCATGCTTACCAGTTACAATAGATGAAACATCTTCAAAAACACTTACATATACACATTATAAAAAATTAAAAGAAAATGGGGATAAAAGATTAGATGAAATTATTAAAAGTAATTTTAAAAGTTTAGAAAATATTTTAAAATATAATATAAAAAACGATATTGTATTTTTTAGAATGACTTCTAATTTAATACCACTTTTCTCTCATCCAGATGTTAAATATGAAGTGTTTGAAAGATATAAAGATTATTTTAAAAAAATAGGAAAAATAATCAAAGATAATAACTTAAGAGTAGATATGCATCCAAGTGCATATGTAGTCTTAAACAGCACTCAAGAAAGTGTTGTTACATCTACAATTAATATACTCAAATTTTATCAAAAAATGTATGAATATATGGATTACAATTCACACCTTGTATTACACGTAGGAAGTAAAGCAAATGGTAAAAAAGAAAGTATTAAAAGATTTATAGATAATTTTAATACATTAGATGATAAAGTAAAAAAATTAATAGTACTAGAAAACGATGATAAAAGTTTTAATATAAGAAATATACTTTCAATATGCAATAAATTAAATATTCCTATGGTATTAGATTATCATCATTTTAAAATAAATAAGAATAATGAAAAAATAGAAGATTATATAGAGAAAATATTTGATACTTGGGATAGTGTTCCAAAAATTCATTTTTCATCTCCAAAAGATAAGAAAAATAAAAGAAGTCATAATGATTATATAGATAGTGATGATTTTATAGATTTTTTAGAAAGAATAAAGTTTACAAATAGGGATTTTGATGTTATGATAGAGGCTAAAAAGAAGGACGAAGCACTTTTTAGATTAATTCGTGAACTTAAGTATAAAACTGACTATAAAATAGAAAAAAATACAATTTTTTTAAAAAATTGTGAATAAAAAAAAGGAAATTTTAAATTTTTGTCGTTTATTGATTATAGGACAATTAGGAAGTGGTTATATGTTAGATAATAATACTTTAAATGAAATTAGAAATAGTTTAGATATAGTAGATGTAATATCAAGTTATATACCACTTACTTCAAAAGGTAAAAATTATTTTGGAGTATGTCCATTTCACGATGATCACTCTCCTAGTATGAGTGTGTCAAGAGAAAGACAAATATATACGTGCTTTTCATGTGGCGCAACAGGAAATGTATTTAAATTTATACAAGATTTTGAAAACATAAGTTTTAAAGAAGCAGTAAAGAAATGTGCGGATATGGCTGGCATTATAGTAAATATTGGACAAACTAAAACGAATACTAAAAATCAAGAACTATATGATATATATGAATTAAGTCAAAAATTTTATCAAAATAATATTAATACAGAATTAGGTAGAAGGGCTAAAGAATATTTATATAATAGAAAATTAGATGATGATGTAATAAAAGAGTTTGGAATAGGATTATCACTTAATGATAAAGATTCTTTAACTAAATTATTAAAATCTAAAAAATATAGTGAAAAAGATTTATTAAGAAGTGGTTTAGTTAATGAAAGTGAATATGATATTCACGATGTATATAGAAATAGAATAATGTTTCCATTATATGATTTAAACGGTAAAATAATTGGATATAATGGAAGAGTTTATAATGGAGAAAAAGAAAATAAATATATAAATTCTAAAGAGACAGATATATTTAAAAAAAGAGAATTATTATATAACTATCATAGGGCTAAAGATGAATGTAGAAAAAAACAGTGCGTTATTATTATGGAAGGACCTATGGATGTAATTAGGGCTTATACCATAGGAGTTAAAAACTGTGTTGCTGCACTCGGAACTGCTTTTGGAACAGCACAAGCTATGCTTATTAGAAAATTATCTAGTAATGTAATATTGTGTTTTGATGGCGATGATGCTGGATTAAAGGCTACTAAAGGGGCTATAGAGGAGTTAGGAAAATTAGGTATAATTCCAAAGATAGTAAGACTTGAAGATAATAGCGATCCTGATGAATACATAATAAAAAATGGTAAATCTGCTTTTATAGATAAAATAAATAATCCAATGGATATAATAGAGTTTAGAGAATCGTTACTAAAAAAAGAATATAACTTAAATAATACACAAGATCTTGCTACATACATAAATGTCATGATTAAAGATATAGATAAACTTGATGATGATATATTAAGAGAAGTAAGCATTAATAAATTAAGTAAAGAAACAGGAGTAGATAGTGAAGTAATAAAAAGTAAATTAACTAAAAAAGAAAGTGTAAAACTTGAAGTATCTAAGCCAAAGTTAAAAAAGTTAAATAAATATACTAAATCTGAGAGAAATTTAATATACTATATGCTTATAAGTAAGGATGTAATAAAGATGTATGAGAAAAAAATTACTCATATGCCAACAGAAACTTATAGACATTTAGCATTCCAAATAGATTATTTTTATAAAGAACACGGATATATAAATACAGCAGATTTAATAACATTTTTAAATGATGATGTAGATTCGATTAAGGCACTTGGAGAGATTACATCACTTGAATTACCATTAGAAGTTAATTTTGAAGAGATTGATGATTATTTAGATAATATAAGAGAGTATAATGAAAAAGAACAATGTAAGATATATAAAAATAAATTAAAAGTAGAAATGGATTATAATAAAAAACTTGAATTAGCTAATAAAGCACTTGATATTAAAAAAAGGAGAGAACAGTATGATAAATGAATTAAAAACATTTGAAGAAAGAAAAGATGAATTAGTTAAAAAAGGTAAAGAAGTAGGGTACATAACTTATGAAGAATTAGCATCTTCCTTAAAAGGCCTTGATTTAGATGCAGATAGTTTGGATGAATTATATAATGCATTTAATGAAAATAATGTAGCTATAGTATCTGAAAATGATGATAATAGCGAGGATTCAGGAGATAAACTTTTACTAGATGATAATGCTTTAACAAAAGATTTAACAATAAATGATCCAGTTAGGATGTATTTAAAAGAAATAGGACAGATAAAATTATTAACTCTAGAAGAAGAGGGTAAATTAGCAGATAGAATAGGTGAGGGAGATGAGGAAGCTAAAAATATATTAGCTGAAGCAAACCTTCGTCTAGTTGTTAGTATCGCAAAAAGATATGTAGGACGTGGTATGTTATTCCTTGATTTAATACAAGAAGGAAATATAGGGCTTATGAAAGCAGTAGATAAATTTGATGTATCAAAAGGGTATAAATTTTCAACGTATGCGACATGGTGGATAAGGCAAGCCATAACACGTGCGATAGCAGATCAAGCAAGAACTATACGTGTTCCTGTACATATGGTTGAAACTATAAACAAATTAGCTCGTGTTCAAAGACAATTAACACTAGAACTTAATCGTGAACCAACAGAAGAAGAATTAGCTAAAAAAATGGGGACAAGTGTAGAAAAAGTATGTGAAATTTATAAAATAAGTCAAGATCCAGTAAGTCTAGAAACACCAATAGGAGAAGAAGATGATTCACATTTAGGAGATTTCATAAAAGATGAAAGAAATTTAAGTCCAGAAGAATTCGCAACTAATGAAATGTTAAAAGATGAGATAAGTCAAGTACTTGAAACATTAACTGAAAGAGAAGAAAAAGTAATAAGACTTAGATTTGGTCTTGAAGATGGAAAACCTAGAACTCTAGAAGAAGTTGGTCAAATGTTTGGAGTAACAAGAGAAAGAATTAGACAGATAGAAGCGAAAGCTCTAAGAAAACTTCGTCATCCTTCTCGTTCACGTAAACTACGTGATTATATGGGAGACTAATGACTCTATCAAAAAGACTTGAAATGGTCGCAACACTAGTAGATGAGAGTGCTAGAGTTATAGATGTAGGATGTGACCATGCTTATTTAGATATATATTTAACTCTAAATAATAACAATAAATGTTTAGCTACTGATATAAATATAAATGCACTAAATATAGCTATAAACAATATAAAAAAATATAATTTAGAAAATAAAATAGAGACTAAACTTACAGATGGACTTAAAGGTATTAAAGTAGATAGTAGTGATAATATAGTTATATGTGGAATGGGTGCACATACAATAATTGATATATTGAATACTAATAAACTTAGTGATACACTTATAATATCTTCAAATAATAATATAGACATATTGAGAAAAGAAGTAGTAAAACTAGGATTTTATATAGATAGTGAAATATTTATAATAGATAAAAATAAGCCTTATGTAATAATAAAATTTAAAAGAGGATTTAAGAAATATAAAAAAATAGATTATATTTTTGGACCTATATTAAAAGATAATAAAGAATATAAGAAATATATGTATGAAAAGTGTAATAAAATATTAAATAATATATCAAAAGATAAAATAATTCTAAGATTAAAATATAAATATTTATTACATAAGATAAAAAAATAAAATATGAATAAAGCATATTATGATTTTGAATTTGGAAAATTAGAAATAACATACAAAGATGAAATATTATATTCTTTAAAGGTAGTTAAAAATGAAGAAGTGAATAATAGAACTAAATTTACAGATAAAATATTTAAAGAAGTAGAAGAATATTTAACTGGTAAAAGAAAAGAGTTTGATATTAAGTATATTTTTATAGGAACTACTTTTCAAAAACAAGTATGGACCTTATTAGAAAAAATACCTTATGGTAAAACTTGTACTTATTTAGATATTGCAAAAAAAATGGGTAATTCAAAACTATCTCGTGCGATAGGGTGTGCATGTAATAAAAATCCAATATGGCTTATTGTACCATGCCATAGAGTTATTGGTAGTAATAATAAATTAGTAGGATATGCAGGTGGACTTAAAATGAAAACTAAATTGTTAGAGATAGAAAAATATAATAGTTAGGAGAATTATATTAATTTGAAAAAGATAATAATAATTATATTACTTATAACTATAATTTTAATATTCAACATAAAATATAAAAATAATTCTAGTATAGATGTAAATGAGGAAGATAAAGTTATGATAGCTATAATAGATAATAAAAATTATGAAATTAAATTAGAATCTAATGAAACAGTTAGAGAATTAATAAATTTATTACCACTTGAACTTAATATGACTGAATTAAATGGTAATGAAAAATATTATTATTTAGATAGAAGTCTTAAAACAAGCGTAGTTAATCCTAAAAGAATAGAGAAAGGCGATATTATGCTATATCAAGATAATTGCTTAGTAATTTTCTATAAATCATTTAATACAACTTATAGTTATACTAAAATAGGACATATAGATAATTTGCCTGATTTAGGTAGTAAAGATATATTAGTAAAATTTATAAAACAAGAGATTTAAAACTCTTGTTTTATAATGGAAAAATGTTATAATATATGATAAATTATTTATGTGCAACCAAAAATATACAAAAAACAACTAAAAATTGATAGAACGCAACCACTATAATATGTATAATTTTTCTTAAGAGGAGGAGATAAAGTATGAATTTATCAGACAATTTAAAAAAGATAAGAAAAGATAATAATCTATCACAAGAACAACTTGCAGAAAAATTAGGGGTTTCAAGACAGTCAGTATCAAAGTGGGAATCTAATGTAGCATATCCAGAAATGGATAAAGTTCTACAATTATGTAAAATGTTTAATTTAAATATTGATGAACTTCTTAATCAAGATATAAAAGAAGTACGTGAAACAAAAGAAGTAAAAACCAAAAGAAATAAATATTTAGATGATTTTTTAAACTTTATATCTAAAACATTAGATATGTTTTCAAGTATGAATTTTAAAACAAAACTTAAATGTATAATAGAACAAATAGTAATCGTGTTTTTACTTATAATATTATTTATAGGTTTAGGATTAGTTTTAAATGTTGTATTAAGTAAATTATTTAGATTTATGTATTATACTAGATTATATGATTTAATATTTGATATATTTGGAGCATTCTATATAGTATTTTCTATAGTATTAGGCATTATCATTTTATTACAAATATTTAAAACAAGATATCTAGATTATTATACAGTAGTAAAAAATAAAAATATTAAACTTGATTCAAATGATGAAGTTAAAAATTTAGAAAAAGAACAGGATAAAATAACTATATCAAAAAATCCAAGTACCATAATTATAAGAGATCCTAAACATTCTAGTTATAGTTTTATAAAAAGTTTATTAAATTTAATCTTATATATGATAAAAGCACTCGAACTATTTATAGCTTTCATATTAATATTGATATTAATATTTCAAACTATTGGACTTGTCATGTCTTTTATGATAGTTAAAACAGGATTATTATTTATAGGATGTATTATTATAGTAATATCAAGCATATTATTAAATTTAATAATACTACATATAATTTATAACTTTATATTTAATAAGAAGACAAATAAATTTAAAACATGTTTAATATTTATTCCATCAGTTATGTTTTTTGGATTAGGAATAGGATTAATTCCAGTATCTCTTAAAGATTTTAATTACATACAAAATGTAGATTCTAATTATTATGTAGAAGATATTAAAACAATCGATATGAATGATAAATTATATTTAGATTTAACACAAGATATAGAATTTATTGAAACTGATTCTGATAAAATACAAATTATTTGTAGACATTCTAAATTTGATTATTTAAGTTTAGATATAAGTACAAACAATATTCTTCATATTTATTTAAATGATAATGGTAATTTTATTAAAGAATTAAAACAATATATTGATGATTTAAACAATAAAACAATAGTAGATTATTCTAATTATAAAATATATATTAAAACATCAAAAGAGAATATACAAAAATTAAAAGAAAATATAAATGGATATTATGATAGAATTGATGATTTAGAGAATGATATAAGATATTATCTAAATAGAATAGATGAATTAAATAAAGAAATTAAATCTAAAGATGAGAAAAATTTACAATTAGAAAATGAACTAAAAGAAAAAACTGATAAGTTAAACGAATTACAAGAAATTATAAATAGTTATATAAAAGATGAAAATGACAGGTAAAACTTGTCTTTTTATTTTAAAAAATATGTTTTTTGTGTGAAATTGATTGATTAAAAAATTTATATGTAATATAATTTATATGTTCGTCTAAAAAAATGGGCACAAGTATTATAATTTAGTATATACTATTTAGAGGTGATACAATGTTAAAAATGTTGCGAGAGTTTAATAAAAAAGATTGGATAATGTTAATACTTGCTTTTGGATTAATAGTTTTTCAAGTATGGTTAGATTTAAAACTACCTGATTATATGAGTGAAATAACAAGACTTATTCAAACAGAAAATAGTAAGATGAGTGATATATTAATTCAAGGTGGATTTATGCTTTTATGTGCATTTGGTAGTTTAGTATCAGCTATAGTAACTTGCTATTTAACTTCTAACCTATCAGCTAGTTTTTCTTTAAGTTTAAGAAAAAGAATATTTAGAAAAGTTGGAAAATTCGGAATGGAAGAAATAAAGAAATTTGAAACAAGTAGTTTAATTACACGTACTACAAACGATGTTACACAACTTGAAATGTTTATCGCAATGGGTCTTCAGATGCTTATAAAGGCACCCGTAACAGCTATATGGGCTGTAAGTAAAATTTTAAATAAAAGCATACAGTGGAGTCTACTTACAGGAGCAGGAGTTGTTATACTTCTATTAACGGTTGCTACTATTATGATAATAGTATTCCCTAGATTTGAAAAAGTACAAAAATTAATAGATAGAGTAAATGGAGTTACTCGTGAAAATCTAACAGGTATTAGAGTAATAAGAGCTTTTAATGCAGAGGAATACCAACAAAATAGGTTTGAAGAAATAAATAATAATTTGACAAATATGCAACTATTTAATCAAAAATGTTTTGCTATTTTAAATCCTATCATGAACTTAGTTATGCATTTTCTAACTTTAGGAATATATTTTATAGGTGCAATGCTTATAAATAATGCTGGAATGTTAGATAAAATTAATTTATTTAGTAATATGGTAGTATTTTCAAGTTATGGTATGCAGGTAATAGCGGCATTCTTAATGCTAGCTATGATATTTATGATACTTCCAAGAGCTCAAGTATCTGCACATCGTATAAATGAAGTATTAGAAAGTGATATAAGTGTAAAAGATGGTACTTTAGATGGTCGATCTTCTAAAGAAGTTGGTACTGTAGAATTTAAAAATGTATCATTTAAGTATCCAGATGCTGATGAGTATTTACTTAAAAATATAAGTTTTAAAGTAAACAAAGGAGAAACTGTAGCATTCATAGGATCAACTGGTAGTGGTAAAAGTACTTTAATAAATTTAGTTCCAAGATTTTATGATGTTACGGATGGAGAAATTTTAGTAGATGGAATAAATGTAAAAGATTATACTGAAGAAGCCTTACATAATAAAATAGGGTATGTACCTCAAAAAGCAGTAATGTTTACAGGTACGGTAAAATCTAATGTAGGTTATGGATATAATGGTAAGCAAGCTCCAACATTCAATAAAATAAAAGAAGCAATAGATGTTGCTCAAGCAACAGATTTCGTTACTAAGATGGATAAAACTTATGATGCTCATATAGCAAGAGGTGGTACTAATGTATCTGGAGGTCAAAAGCAACGTTTAGCAATCGCACGTGCAATTGCAAGAGATCCTGAAATATATATATTTGATGATTCATTTTCAGCACTCGATTACAAAACTGATTCTATACTTAGAAAAGAATTAAAAAAATATACTAAGGATGCGACAAGTATGATAGTTGCTCAAAGAATTGGAACTATTATAAATGCAGATAAGATTGTAGTTCTTGATAAGGGAGAGTGTGTAGGAGTTGGTACACATAAAGAACTTCTAAAGAATTGTGATATATATAAAGAAATTGCTTTATCACAATTATCAAAGGAGGAGTTAGAAAATGCCTAGGCCTATGGGAAGAGGTGGAGTACCTGAAAAATCAAAAGATTTCTTTGGTTCTATCAAAAGACTATTCAATAGTTTAAATAGATGGCGTTATCTATTAATAATATCTCTTATGCTTGCTATGGTAAGTGCTATACTAGCTCTAATTGCTCCAAATAAATTATCTGAATTAACAGATACTATAACACTCGGTATACAACCTAATATATCAGAAAAAATTATTACTGATATTATGAAAGATGAAAACATAAGTGAATTAGATAAGCAAAAACTTAATGAATTAATAGAATATGCAAAAAATGAAGAGGGATTAGATACTAATGTTTTGTTAGGTAAATTAGATGAATTACCAGAATCTATTTATAATATTATAAAACCAGAAATAGATATGGCAAGAATTAAAAGTATTGCTTTCTTACTTGCTACATTATATATAATAAGTGCTATATTTAATTATACACAATCAATATTAATGACTATAACATCTAATAATTTTGCTAAAAAATTAAGAACTAGTATTAGTATTAAAATAAATAAATTACCACTTAAATATTTTGATACACATGAAACAGGAGATGTACTATCACGTATTACAAATGATATAGATACAGTAGCTCAAAATATGAATCATAGTTTAGCATCACTAGTAACAAGTGTAACTTTATTTTTAGGTTCAATACTTATGATGTTTGTAACAAACTGGATTATGGCATTAACTGCAATATTTTCAAGTTTAATAGGATTTGCATTTATGACTTTAATACTTGGTAAATCTCAAAAATATTTTACTGCTAGACAAATAGAACTTGGTAATTTAAATGGTTATATAGAAGAAATTTATTCTGGACATAATGTAGTTAAAGCATATAATGGAGATAAAGAAGCTAATGAAGAATTTGACAATTTAAATGAAAAACTATACGAATGTAATAGAAAAAGTCAGTTCTTATCTGGAATTATGCAACCAATCATGATGTTTGTTGGAAACTTTGGATATGTTGCAGTTTGTGTAGTAGGGGCATTACTTACTATGAATAATATAATATCATTTGGTGTTATAGTTGCATTCATTATATATGTTAGAATGTTTACAAATCCACTTTCACAAATCGCACAGGCTATGACTTCACTCCAGTCAACTGCAGCCGCAAGTGAAAGAGTATTTAATTTCTTAGATGAAGTAGAGATGAAGGATGAGAGAGCTTTAACTAAAAAAATAGATAAAGATAAGATAACAGGGGATATAGAATTTAAACATGTTAAATTTGGTTATGATGAAGATAGAACTATTATTAAGGATTTTAGTGTTAAAGTAAAACCTGGAGAAAAGATTGCTATAGTAGGACCAACGGGTGCTGGAAAGACTACTATGGTTAATTTACTTATGAAATTTTATGATATAAATTCTGGCGAAATTTTAATAGATGGTATACCAACTAAAGATTTGACTAGAGAAAATGTACATGATTTATTTGTAATGGTACTTCAAGATACTTGGTTATTTGAAGGAACTATTAGAGAAAATCTTAAATTTAATAAAAAGGATGTAACAGATGATGATATAAAACAAGCTTGTAAAACGGTTGGAATAGACCACTTTATTAAGACATTACCAGGTGGATTAGATGCAAAAGTAGGGGATAATGAGTCTATAAGTCAAGGACAAAAACAATTACTTACAATCGCACGTGGAATGATAAAAGATGCACCATTCTTAATATTAGATGAAGCAACATCTAACGTTGATACTAGAACAGAGGAATTAGTTCAAAAAGCTATGGATAAATTAACAAAAGGAAAAACATCATTTATTATTGCACATAGATTATCTACTATTAAGAATGCAGATTTAATTCTTGTTATGAAAGATGGAAACATAATAGAACAGGGTAATCATGACGAATTATTAAATAAAAAAGGATTTTATGCAGAATTATATAATTCACAATTCGATACAATTGGTGAATAAAAGTCTTTACAAATTCAAAAAAATAGTGTATATTTGATATATCACTATTTGATGCAGGTGTAGTACAATGGTTAGTATATGGCCTTGCCAAGGCTAGGATGCCGGTTCGATCCCGGTCACTTGCTCCAGTGACGTTTCTGTTCGAACTTTTCGAACATTTACGATAGATATCATCTCATATTGAGATGATTTTTTGTTTGTTGAACTCCATGTGTTTGCTTGGAAGTTCTACTAAAAAGTCATCCTTAAAAGAAAGGATGGTGTTTGTAGTGATTAAGATTATTACACAAGAATTAGAAATAGAAAGTAATCTTAAACAAAGGCTAGAATTCATATGTGAGTTTTGTCATATCAAACCTACTATTATAAATGGTAGTATTAGAAAAATTGATAAGACTAATTTATCTTATATAGAGCCACATAAGATTATTGTTAAAGATACTACTTTTCTAGCATTTAATTATTCTACTGATATTTATGTTGGTAGTCTAAATAAAAAGATTCAACTTGTGGAACTTGAAGATTATATTAAAAATCTACTAAATGCCTGATATTTCGTTAACTATTGACTTTTTAAGACAAAAATATTATTATATAAAACAACTGAAAGAGATATACCTAAATGTATTAATGGGGGTTATACATTATGGTAATAAGAAAGAAAAGTTATTTTAATAAAAGTTAGAGAGATAAAGGTAGTAGTATGTATTTCTATTGCTTTTATCTTTCTTTTTTTGAAGAAAGGATGTGTTGTGTGTGGAAAGCAAAGTTAAAAATTTATGTGGTTTATATTTAAGAGTATCAACTGAAGATCAAGCACGAGAAGGTTTTAGTTTATCAGAACAAAAAGAACGATTAGAAACATTTTGTAAGTTTAAAGGTTATGAGATAGTAGATTATTATGAAGACGCTGGAATAAGTGCTAAAACAGGTAATTATAGACCAGAATTTGAAAGATTAAAAGAAGATATCAAATCTAAAAGAATTAACACTATAATATCTCTTAAATTAGATAGAATAACAAGAAGTATATTTGATTGGGAAAAGTTAATGACCTTTCTTGATGAAAATGATGCATATATAGATTGTGCTAATGATGAAGTCAATACTACTAATGCAAACGGAAAAATGGTTTCTCGACTTTTAATGAGTGTATCGCAAAATGAAATTGAAAGAACTAGCGAAAGAACAAAAGTTGGTTTAGCAGGAGCAATTAAACAAGGACATTTACCTAGTCAAGCACCTTTAGGTTATAAACACGAAAATAAGAAACTTGTAATAGACTACTCTACTAAAGATGTGGTAATTAGAATCTTTGAAATGTATTATAACCCGAGTTTCGCACTTAATAAAGCAAAAAATCGCCATTTAGCCTAGTATTTATAAGGCTTCATAGTGATTTT
>CANROP010000026.1 GCA_947632265.1 uncultured Bacilli bacterium | reverse complement strand
ATTTATATTAAAATTTTCATTTTAATATCTTTTTTATCTGGTGTGACTAGTTTTCCATAAAACTTTTCACACTATCTATTAGTATATACAAAGTTTATACATTTGTCAATTAAAGAAAAAAGAATAGAAATCTATTCTTTCTAGAAATTATTATCCATCATGTTTCCTGCACATCCACCACAATCATTATTTATTACTACGTTTTCTTCATCACATGTATATTGTGGAGTATAAGTATGTGTATATATATGTTTATTTATTACATGTGTATGTATTGGACAACAATGTTGTACTTCATGATGAAATTCCCTTTCTACACATTTAGTTATTGTTGGTTCCATTATTGGTTGTTCCATTTGTGGCATTGGTCTATTACATCCACATCCACAGTTTCTATTTAAAAACATAAATACCTCCTATCTAGTTTATAATATGATTAATTAACTATTTGGAATGGTATATTGACCAGCTTTTAAGAAAAAAGTAATGATTTATTAATCACTACTACATAAAGTTTTTTAAATTACCATTTTTCATGCTTTTCATCATTACTTTCATTTGTTCAAATTGTTTAAGTAATCTATTTACTTCTTCTACACTTCTCGCACTACCTTTAGCTATTCTTAATTTTCTAGAAGCTTTTAAACATTCAGGATGTCTTCTTTCATATGGAGTCATAGATAATATTATCGCTTCTATATGAGCCATATCTTTAGGATCTATTTTAACTTGTTTTAATTCTTTAGGTACACCTGGTATCATTTTTATTAAATTTTCAAGAGGTCCTAATTTTTTTATTTGTTTAAATGTACTTAAAAAATCTTCTAAATCAAATTTACCTTGTTCCATTCTTTTAGCAGTTTTTCTAGCTTCATCTTCATCTATTACTTCTTCTGCTTTCTCTATCATAGACATAAGATCTCCCATACCAAGTATACGAGTAGCCATTCTATCTGGATAAAATTCATCTAATCCATCCATTTTTTCACTTGTACCTACAAATTTTATTGGTACATGAGTTAAATGTCTAATTGATAGTGCTGCACCACCTCTAGTATCTCCATCTAACTTAGTAAGTATCGCACCTGTAAGTGGTAATTCATTATTGAATCCTTCGATAACATTAACTGCATCCTGTCCAACCATACTATCTAAAACCAGTAATATTTCATTTGGTTTTACTACATCATTAATATTTTTTAATTCATTCATTAACTCTTCATCTATATGAAGTCTACCTGCAGTATCTATTAATACATAGTTATACTTATTTTCTTTAGCAAACTCTAATGCATTTTTTACTATTTCAACAGGATTACCTTTTCCTTCTTCATATACTTCTATATTAAGTTCTTTTCCAATAGTTTTTAACTGATCAATTGCGGCTGGTCTATATACATCACATGCTACAAGTAATGGATTTTTTTTATATTTTTTCCTAAGTAGTAAAGCAAGTTTACCTATAGTAGTAGTTTTACCACTTCCTTGTAAACCTACAAGCATTAAAATACTTGGATTACCACTAGTATATAAATCTTCTTTTTCTCCACCTAATAAATCTACTAATTCATCCTTTAATATTTTTACAAACTGTTCTCCTGGTTTTAAACTTTTAGCTACCTCTTCACCTAAAGCTTTTTCTTTAACATTATTTATAAATTCTTTTACTACTTTGTAATTTACATCTGCTTCAAGTAAAGCAAGTCTAATTTCTCTAGTTACTTCACTAATATTATCTTCTGTTATTTTTCCATAACCTCTTATTTTATTAACTGCATTTTGTAATCTATCTCCTAAACTTTCAAACATAGATTTCCTCCTCTTATAAGTGATATTATATATTATACATTTAAAGAATTATTATTTCAACACTTTAAATTTATTTATTAAATAATTCACTATAAATAGTAACAAATAAAACTATAGTTTCTATATTTAGTATCTAAGTTAAAATTAGTCATCTAATATAGATCTCATCATTTCATTTACGTTACTATAACTTTCTCTTTTTCCTTCTCTTACTTCTTCTATAATCTTTTCTCCCTCTTCTAAAGCCTCTAATAATTCTTTACTAGGTTTAGGGTTAGATACTTCAAAAGGTAATCCATTTTTTGTATTTATTTGTACTTTTGTAGCACTTTTCTTTGCTTCCATAATCTAATCACCTCTATAATTATACTAAAGCGACATACACTTGTAAATGTTTTTTCTGTTCTTTACTTTACTTAAAATCTAAATAGTTTCTTAATTTTTATTACTATTTTAATATATAACCTCTTTATTTTCGTTATATTCTTTACTAGAATATTTTATATATCCTAAGTAAGCTAGTCGACTATATAAAAATGATAAAGGTATATTATTTTTTTTACATATATCTTCCTTATTATTATAATTATTAATTATTTCATTCCAAGTACTATCACTAATCATTTCATTAAGTGAATAAGCATCTGCTTTTTTATCTGATTCATCATCAATTATTATTTTATTTTTAGCCTTATTATAATTAGATTTTATATGAGCAATTTCATGATATAAAGCATAATAAAAACTTGATTTTTCTTTTAAATATTTTGTCATATAAATTACAGGATTACTACCCTTTACCATCATACAACCTCTAACTTTAGTTTTACTAAGTGCATCTTCTATTACTAAATATATTCCATATTTATTAAATATTTTTATAAGGGATTCTTCATTAAACTTATTCATTCTCTCTATTTTTAACTCATCTAATAAATTATTAAGATTTGAATTACTATAACTATTTATAACTTGATTTTCAATTTTTTTATCACAGTGTTTTATCCACAAATATATTTTCCTCATATTTGAAGTATCACTTTTTTTATATAGTATTCTTTTATTTAAATAATTTTCAAATACATCAAAATCTCTAACACTTAAATAATCTAGTAAATCAATTGTATTTTGTACTAATGATTCTTTATCTTTAAGAACTATCCAATTATTTTTATACATTTCATTTATATAATAACTATTTAAAAATTCTTTTATTTCTTTATCATTTTTAAAATTTTGTTTTAAGTAATTATATATTCTTTTTTTATTTTCAGCATAAAAAATCAAATTAATATCTATATCTGTTATTAAACTTATCGCAAGCATAATACTTTCTGATATATTTGTATTTTCATTTAATATTTCATTCATATGCTTATTTGATATACCAAGTCTATCAGCAAAATCTGTCTGAGATATTTTATAATACTCTAAGTAATCTTTAAGCATACTGCCAAATCCGTTCATATAACCCTCCTTTTTACATATTATAACCTAATAGGTTATAATATGTAAGAGAATTAATAAAAAATAATTTCAAAAGTTGTCGGGAGCTTTAAAAAACATACCATATTCGCTATAAAAAATTACTAAATAAAGATAGCGAGGTATGTTTTTTCTATACATAGTATAAAACAAAATTACTCTTTAAAATTAAAAAATTATATTAAAGATATATCTAAAACTGCTTCTATTGCTTTTACTAGATGTTCTTTAATAGCGTCTTAACTTACGTACTAGTGAGCCACGTGCATGCTCGTTGTCAAAGGTATGTATTGGAGCAAACGAACTCATGTATGTCTTATTTCGACGAGATTCAGCCCTTACACGAGCAGTCAGGATTTTGTGTAAATCTTTGAAATAAAAGATATGTGAGTCACGTTTTTCCATAGCACGTACAGCACTGCTTTCTTTAAGCCCCGCTGAATTACTATGAAATGAGTTAAGTACGTCCTGACATAATGACTTTGCAATATTATTCATAATTAACAAAATTCCTTTCTTTCCTGAAATCATTGTAACATATTCATTTATAAATGTAAAGTTGACAAAAAAGATGTTATTTCTTCTCTATATATTCATCAATACAATATTTAAATAGTTTATTATAGTAAGTTATTGTTGACCTTTCCATATCTCTTCTATATAGTTTTAACTTAGTATATAATTCTTCTAACTCTTCACTATTTTTAAAATTAATACTTTCAAAACATCTATCTATAAAAGCATGTTCTAATTTTTTCTTTTCTTCTATAGTTATATTTACACTTTTTAAAGTATTAAAGAATAAATTTACATCATAAGTAGTATTTAAAATATTTAATTTATTATTTATACTAGATTCTTTTTTTATAAATGTATTTACTTTATTCTCTAATTTTTTATTTTTATGTTTTTTCTTCTTTTTTAAATTTTTAGTTGGATTTTTTACTCTTTCTTTTAATACTACAGACTTCTTTCTATGAAATAATCTAAATATAAATAGTAATAATATTATTATAAATAATATTGTAAACATAATTACTCCAAAATATGCTTTTGGTTTATACTTAATATTATCTTGTAATTTTACATCTTGTGTTTTTATTAACTCATTATCATAATAAAATTTAATATTACCTAATTTGTCTCCTTTATTAATTAAAAAATTTAGTTCATCTCTACCACTATATTCATAAGTAATTAAATCTTTATTATAATCATTTTTTAAAAATAATTTAGTTTTTATATTTTCTATATATGTTTTTTCTTTACCATTTTTAATATTTAGATTAAGACTTACTTCATAATCTTTATATCCATAGTTATCAAATAAGTAGTTATATAAAGATGTAACATCTTGAAGTAGTGCGGTATATGTATCTGCATAAGCGAGTGTTATTAAATAGGTTATGCCATCTTTTTCTGAATAAGATGTTATAGAATGCCTAGCTAGTGAAGTAAAACCTGTCTTACATCCACTTACTATAGATGTATCTACTTTATATTTTTGAATACTGTTGTAAAGTGGTCCACTAATTTGTAAATCAAGTGTGTCAACTATATATTTATCTGTTGACACTATATCTTTAAAGTCTTTATTTTTTAGACAATATTCCATTATTTTAGACATGTCTTCTACACTAGAATAATTATCTTCATCTTTGCCTATAGGATTAGAAAAATGTGTATGAGTAAGACCTAGTTCTTTTGCTTTATTGTTCATTAGAGTTATAAATTCTTCTTCCGTATTTGTAGTTATTCTAACTGCTGCATTTACTGCATCACTACCACTTTTAAGTAATATTCCATATAGTAAATCTCTAATTGTTACTTGATCTCCATTTTGAAATCCAGTTGTTGTATATTCATACATATCTCTTAAGTCTTCATCTTTTACTGTTATTACCTTATCTAAATCTTTATTCTTCTCTATTACAATAATAGCGGTCATGATTTTAGTCATGCTCGCTACTTTTATTTCTTCTCCTTCATCTTTCTCATACATAACTTTATCTTCTGTTAAATTATATATATATGCATATTTTGAATTAATATTTGGTATTTCTATGGCATTAACTTTAACCATAAAAGTTAATGCCACAATTAAAACTAAAATTAATTTTTTCATACTTCACCACTTACTATCTAGTAAATGTTATGTAATTTTTATTTTCCTTGCCATACATTTACTACGTTTACATTACTACTATGAGGTTCTGGATTAGGTAAAGGCATCTTTATTATCATTGGAACTTTAAATGCTTTACCAAAGGCAACACACATTCCAGGTTGTAAACTTTTTTGCTTTTCCATAATTTCAGTACTCATATTAGGTAACATTTTTTTAATATATTCCAAATCTCTTGGATGTGTCATTTTAAATATTAAGAAATTACTTATTTGTGAGATTACTGTTTCAGAAATTTCAACAGGTCTTTGAGATACTAAATTTAATATAAGTCCAAATTTTCTTCCCTCTTTAGCTATACGTTCAAATATGTTATATCCAAGTAAAAAGTTATCTGAATCACTTTGTACATATCTATGTGATTCTTCAAGTAAAATATGGAATGGTATAGATCCTCTTGATTCTAAATGTTTAGTAAAGTCAAATAACATATGTGAATATATTTTAACAATAGTTTTAGCAAGCCTATCATCTATATCTTCTAAGTTAAAGTTTACTATTTGAGATTTCCTATTATTTTTAGTAACTATACTAGCTATATACGACCTTAAATCTACATAGTTTGGATAATCAAACATATAACTTTCTTCACTTATAGCTAATGAATGAAGTCTAACTTTTAAAGTTATGGCATCATCATACATTTTGTTATTCCTTAAAAATCCATCACTTATTAAAGTAAAATCTAAAGCTTTTTGTAAATCATCTAAATTAAATGCATGATCGTTTGGAGCCTCATAGTTATCTAATGATTCATCTATAAAACTAGTTATATACTGAGTTATTAATACACTTTCAGTAAATTCACCACTTCTATCTACTTCAAAACACTCTCTAAATTTTCTTACATAACCAATACCTTGTATTGGAGCTTCAAGATTAAACTGTGGTGTATTACAACCAGCAATTATTGTAAATATATCATTTCGCTTACTAGTAGCAGTTTGATTAGTATAAAGTACATCTAATACTGCTTTAGCTATTAAATGATTTTTATATCTAATTGCCTCCACTGTATTAAGTGAAATAATACGAGCTAATTTAATCATTTTTTCTATTATTTGAAGTTGTGAATGTCTTTCTGCATTTAATAATAAAGCAAAATCATCTATATTAAGTAACCATAAAGGTATTTTTATTAATTCTCCATTTTTATCTAATTTATTTGTAGTATAATATTTAAACTGATAATTAGGATTTATTTCACTTAATCTTTCAAATGCATTGTGATATTCACCATAAGCATCAAATATTATATAATTAGCTCTATAAGGACTAAAATTTTTATCATAAAACATACTTTGTATAAAACTTGCAACCCCATATGATTTACCACTACCAGTATTACCAAATATAGCTAAATGGTTACTACATAATTCATTTATATCTACATATATTGGTTGGTTATTATAAAGTGGGCTTACACCTAGTTTAAATGATCCTTCCCCTTCAACACCTACTATTGTTTTAAGTTCATCTTGTGTTACTAATCTTATTTTAGATTGTAGTGTAGGCTTTCTAAGTACTCCTCCTATAAATATACCATTTTCTATAACTCCTAAAAAGTTTACTTTTATTATAGATTCAGATACATCCTCAACTTCTCCTAGTACTTTTCTATCTCCATCTTCAAATATAACATGCATATTCATAAGATCCATGCCTACTGGAGTACCATTTGGTATACTTATATGAGCTATACTATCACTTATATATACGATTTTTCCAAACATTTAACATCACTATATTAACCCTTCTATTTCTTCTTTTAATTTAGTATCTAAGTCTTTTATTATATTTTCTATTTTTTTTCTATTGTTATATAGATTAAGTTTCGATTCATAATAATCTAATTTTTTTAATATATCTTTTAAATTTTTATGGACTGCATTACGACTTACATTATTATTTGAAGCTATCTCCTGTAATGTTAAATTATTAAAATAATAATCTTTAAAATATTCTTTTTGTCTATCAGTAAATAACTCTCCATAATAATCGAAAAGTTCTACATAATAAATATCCATTATAATACATACTCCACAATAGTTGTTATAAGTACAAATAAACCTACTATAACATATATTGGTGTCATATATCTTTTTTTATAAATTTTTATATTGTTATATGCCATTGTAAACATAATCATAGATACTATTACATAAAATGCTGGCATAAGTGCATCGCTAATTAAATTTATAATCGCAAATATTATCATAAGTTCTGTTAGAACTACTTGTATCAATAGTCCTACATCATCTGAACTATATTCTTTTAATTCTACTACTTTTGTTTTCATATTATCCCTCACATATCTTTAAATAATCCATATATATATTTTTCTATATCAAACACTCTTAAATCTGTTTCTTTTTCCCCTAGACCAACAAACTTTACTGGAATATCTACTGCCTCTTTAATAGCGAGTACTATTCCTCCTTTTGCTGTACCATCTAATTTAGTAAGAACTATACCTGTAATATTTGTTATTTCTTTAAAACTTTTTGCTTGACTAATTCCGTTTTGTCCAGTTGTCGCATCTATTACAAGTAGTGTCTCATGTGGTGCATCTGGTATTATTTTTCCAATTACTTTATTCATCTTTTCAAGTTCATTCATTAAATTAGTTTTATTTTGAAGTCTACCTGCTGTATCTATTAAAACTACATCGTACTTTTCTTCGAGTGCAAGTGATACACCATCGTATACTACACTAGATGGATCTTTAGATTCGCTATAAACAACTTTTGTATCGGTACGATCCCCCCACTCTTTTAATTGTTCGATTGCTCCAGCCCTAAATGTATCTCCAGCAATCATCATAACTTTTTTACCTTCACTTTTAAGTTTATAAGCAATCTTACCTATAGTAGTTGTCTTTCCTACTCCATTTACTCCTACAAATAGAATTACTGTAGGGCTAGTATTACTATAATTTATTTTATTTACAACGATTTGATTATTTACGTATATTATAAACATCTCATCTATAATAACTTCTTTTAAATCTTCACTATCAGTTATGTTTTCACTTTTTACACGGTGTTTTAATCTATCTATAAAATCCATAACTGTATTAACACCTATATCAGCCATTATAAGTATTTCTTCTAATTCATCAAAATACTCAGGACTAACTTTTTTATATTTTTTATTTAATATTCCTATTTTATTTACAAATTCTTTTCTAGTCTTTTCTAGTCCTTCTTCATATAGATGTACATCTTCAGTTTCTTTTTTACTAAAAATATTTTTAAACTTATCAAAAATTCCCATCTTAACCCTCCTACCGTATCCATTTTACTACATTTAGAAAAAAAAATAAATGTTTTTAAAAACTTTATTTATGAAAATTTAAAGAGTGTGATATAATTTTAATGTAAGGAGGAGTAAGATGGCAAAATTTTGTTCTAATTGTGGTAAAGAATTAGAAGAAGGAAGTAACACTTGTAAATATTGTACAAAAGTAGAAAATGGAGTAACTACTGATACTAAGGAAGATAAACATGCATTAAATGGATTTATATTAGGTCTTATTTCAATACTAGCATGGTTTATACCTTTAATAGGTTATCCTGTAACTATATGTGGTATAGTATTTAGTGCGGAAGGCCTTAAATCTAATAAGAAAAATTTAGCTATAGCAGGTCTTATACTTTCAATATTGTTCCTAGTAGTTACTATTATTAATTCTTTTCTAGGTGCGATGATTGGATTTTATGAATTTACAAACAATTATAATTATTACTAAAAAATAGAGGATTTAAACCTCTATTTTATTATTTTATAAGTAATTTTTTTAGCAGCTACTACATTACCTGAAACATTATGTGATACATTTTTTTCTTCTCCAGGAGCTAAAGTTACATCTAGATAGAAAAATCCTGGTTCTGTCATCATCTGTTTATCATTTTCATCATATAATGTAAACTCGATACGTTTAATTTTAACATCAGAATTTGTAGTATTTTTTACTTTAGCCGCAATTGATGTTTGTGAATTTTGATATAACATATTAAATCCACTTATTGAGATTCCATCTATAGTTTCATCTCCAAAACTAGATATAATTTGTTCTTGTTCTTCTTTCTTATCTTCTTCTTTATCATTATTTTTACTTCCTGAAAGGCTGCATCCACTAACAAGTACTAAAACAACTAATAAACTTAATAATATTTTTTTCATTTACTTACCTCCTATTATTAATTCTAACATTATTTTTTTATTTTGTCTACAACTTAATCTAGATTACATGAATCATTTAATATTTTTACTAAATTTGGATAGTTATCTAAAGAATTATTTAATATATCTAATGTATCTTCACGAGCTCTAAGTAATATATTATAATCTGTTTTAAAATCAGCAATTTTAAAATTCATATCTCCACTTTGTCTTACTCCAAATATATCTCCACTACCTCTTAATTTAAAATCTTCTTCACTTATCTTAAATCCATCACAAGTTTTAGTCATTACATCTAATCTAGTTTTATCTTTATCACTTATTAATATACAATAACTTTGAATATCATTTCTACCTACTCTACCTCTTAATTGATGAAGTTGTGAAAGTCCAAATCTATAACTATCAAATATAACTATCATAGTTGCATTTTTAACATCGACTCCAACTTCTATTACGGTAGTACTTATAAGTATTTTTGTATCTCCATTTTTAAATTCGTCCATTACTTTATCTTTTTCTTCTTTAGTCATTTTTCCATGCATGACACCTATTTTACATATTTTTCCAAATGCACTATTCATTTTATCTTCTAATTCTTTTATTTTTTCTAAATCTATTTTATCTGATTCTTCTATTAATGGGGAAATTACATATATTTGGTGTTTTAATTTAATTTCTTCATACATGAGTTTTAAAACATCTTTAATCTCACTATTTTTTTTAAGCATAGTTATTATTTCTTTTCTTCCACTAGGCATAGTTTTAATGCTTGATACATCCATATCTCCATATATTGTAAGTGCATAGGTACGTGGTATTGGGGTTGCACTCAAATAAAGTATATCTGGAGTTATTCCTTTATTTTTTAAATTACTTCTTTGATTTACACCAAATCTATGTTGCTCATCTGTTATAACTAATCCTAAATTATTATAAGTTACTTCATCACTAAATAAGGCATGTGTACCTATTATTATATCTATTTCTTTATTTTGTAATCTTTTATATATATCTTTCTTTTCTTTTTGTTTTAAAGATCCAGTAAGTACCTCTATATTAATATTATAATTTTTAAATATGTTTTTTAAATTAGATAAATGTTGATAAGAAAGTACTTCTGTTGGAGCCATGAGTGCGCCTTGATATCCACTTAAATAATTTATATAGAGAGCTATAATAGCTACTATAGTCTTACCACTTCCAACATCTCCTTGAACTAATCTATTCATTCTAGTTTCACTATTTAAATCATTAAATATGTTATCAACACATTTTTGTTGATCAACAGTTAATTTAAATGGTAATTTATTTATAAATTCTAGTACTTTATTATAATCTACATTTCTTTTTAATCCTATTTTATTTTTCTTATTTAGTTTTAAACTATTCATCTTAAGCATGAATAAAAATAACTCTTCATATTTAAGATAAGCTAGTGCTTCTTTTAATTCGTTATAATTTTTTGGATTATGTATTTTTAATATTGCTTCTTTTTTATCTATTAATTTATATTTTTCTTTTAAATATTCTGGTATATATTCTACTACATTAAAGTCATTTATTCTATTTATATATGTACTTATCTCTTTACTAGTAATTCCACCTATTTGGTGATAGATGGGTTCTATTGTTGGAATATTTTTAAGGCATGAAAATCTTATCTCGCTAGCTATTATAGTATTATGTTTTTTATCAAATTTTCCTATTAAAGTTAATACAACTCCTGGAACTATTTTACTTTTTAAATAACCTCTATTAAATATTGAAACATTTAATAAATATTTTCCTGTATTAAATTTAAAGGTCATTTTATTCATCTTTTTATTAAAGAAAAAAACACTCGCACGAGTTTCAACTAACCCGTCGATTATTATTTTATCATTATCTAAAAGTTCTTCTATATTGCTTCTTTTTATTACATCATATCTAAATGGATAATAACAAATTAAATCATCTGTAGTAAATATTTTAGATGATTCAAATATTTTAGCTGTTTTAGGACCTATTTCTTTTAATTCACTAATCTGCATATATTACCTATATTAATTTTGATAAAAGTCCAAATGATAATATCATCATAATTATTGATGCGATAAATACACCAAGTATAGAAGCTAATAATGATTTCTTTTTATCCATTCCAAGTACACCAGCAACTAAACAACCAGTCCATGCCCCCGTACCTGGAAGTGGTATACCTACAAATAAAACTAGTCCTAAATATCCAAATTTTTCTATTTGTCCTTTATGTTTTTCTACTTTTTTATCTAACCATAAAGCTATTTTATTTAATTTTTTACTATTTCTCATCCACTCTAATATTCTATTTATAAACCATAGTATAAATGGAATTGGCAGTATATTACCTATCATACATATAATATAACTTATAATAGGATTCATATCAAGTAGTGAAGCAGCTATTAATCCACCTCTTAATTCTAGTATTGGACACATTGATATTATAAATACTATTATCTCTTTCATAAAAGGGATTGAGACTAAAGATCCTAATATGCTTACTATACCATTTACTAATTTCTCTAACATTTTATCACTCCTATATGATTATAACATTTATAATAATTTATGTAAATTAAATTATTTTACATTAAATGCCATTATTGAATTAAAATCTACATTTTTCTCTTTTGAAATATTTTTTATTTCTTTAACTGCATTAGACTGATATTAATACTTTTTAATTGTTCTTGTACTTGACTTGATGATTATTAAGCCGATTCTTCATTTTACTCATAGGTTCCTTTATTGAATTAATATCCTCTACACAATTTTTAAGAACATCACTATCAATTTTATAATTTATTTTTTTTCTTTTTCATATTAATTCCTTTTCTTTGACAATTACACTGAAATTATATTTTTTTTCAGTGTAATTGTCAAAAATCTATACTCAAACTTAATATCCATTTAAGCATTATATAAGGCTTTAATCACATCTTGCTTTTTTATCCATTTATATAATCCATAAATACTAATTAGTAAATATCCTATTGATACTAACACCATCATTAATGAATTAGAACATTTATTTATAAAACTTATTAACCATATAGATAAGTCTATACTATTATTAAATTGAATTTGAATTTCCTAATTCTCCTAAAGAGTCAACAAGTTCATTATAAATACCCTCATAATACTCTTTTTCTCTAACTTTATTTATATAATTACCACTATTTGAATCATATTTATATAATTCATATAGTGGTATTGTTTTCATATATTCATAAACTACTTTAAACCTTTCACTACCTATAAATCCACTAGTATGTCTAACATAATGGCTATATTTTTTTCTTATCATATCTATTTTCTCTACATATTTTTTAGTTCTTTCATAGTTTGATAAATCAGAATGTTTAAACTCATCTATCGCACTTTCAAATAGTGATTCTGTTTCATACAGATACAAGTATTGTTCATTATTTTCTTGTTGTTTGTTTTCTTCCTTTCTGCTTACATTATTTTTATTAATTAGTTTTAAAAAACAATCATCAATATACATCGGAACCTCTAAATGTTCTTTATCATTAAATCTAGATACTGAGGCAATAATTTTTATATTATTTTTAAAAAGTTCTATTAATTCTATTTTTATACTTTCATCTTTGCTTAATAATTGTTTGATAGCTTCTATTCCATAAGCTTTTAGTTTATCAAAATCTTCCCTTAATGCATTACTTGTTTCACTATTGTCAATCGCCGATGGTCTATTTAATAATATCCAATTGATAATTTCAGGAACAGATAAGTTTTCTAAATTAGCAATTTTATTTAAATCAATGATATTAAATCTAGGAGAGCTACCAAATTTACCATATTTTATTAATGCTGTTGCACAAAGTGATAAAAAAGCTTTTTTTACTGTTGTATCAATAAAAGAAGATTGTGTAAGTTGCTTTAACAGACTAGGCTTTCCACTTGATATTGCATAATAACTATTTCCATCCTCATTAATTACTCTACCACCATACGCTATTGGAGTTCCTATAGAATTAGCTATGTCTTTATTATTATTTATTATTTCATCTATTATTTCGATTTGTTTACACAAATAATAATCGTTTGAATATAAAACAGTTCTATCTAATCCAGCATCTGGTACTAAACCCTTCATTTCAAATGGGATTCTCTTTTGAATACATTTTTTTATATATAATCCTAAAAATTTATATTTATTTATACCTTCAGGTAAATTAATATATATTCTTTTTGTATAAGCATTAGTTTTAGTTAATGTAGAAATATATTTTCTATCATTACTTTGTTTTTGTACTGGGTAAATTGGATCACGACCATTGTGATCTAATCCAAAATGTGCACAACTATTATATATATAGTTTAAAAGAGTATTTAATTTATTACCTCTAGATGAACACATATTATATAACTGTGAATCATTTAGATTTAAAAGCATAATAACATCATCTTTATTAATGTCTAATAAATTTGGATCTACACCATACTCTTTTATTATGTTTTTAAGAACTTCATAATTTATTCCATCAAGAATAATAGTTTTTAGCATTTCTCTTACTATGCTTATTCTAATAGAAATTATTTCATTAGCATCAAATCCTGTATCAATAGGTTCTCTATGATTTTTTAATTTTAAGTTTTTCAAATCATAACTTTCATATATAAGACTATCAAAAGTCTTTTCTAGACATTCTTGTGACAAAAATACATCATTAGTTCTTTTTATTAATTGTTCTATTTCCATAAATAATACCCTCCATTTTTAAATCTATTATTTCATTTTCTACATAAAATTTGGCACTACCTTTTAATAAGAAATATGTCCTATTGGATTTAATATTTTTCATAAATGGGTGTTTGCCATCAAATGACTTCTTACAACTAAATATCCAATATTATTCTCTTTTGATAAATAATTATCTATTATGTAGTTTTCTTCTACTTCTATACTTTTCTTTGTATCAAATACTATTTTTAGAGCTTTTCCCATAATACACCTCATTATTTATAATATATGTCAAAATCAATCTTAATAATTTGCAAGTATGTTTATATTAACGATTATTTTTATTAATATTTTAATAACCACCATCAACATTAACTATCTCACCATTTATATAACTAGCATCTTCACTTGCTAAAAAATATATTGTCTTTGCGATTTCTTTTGGACTAGCAAATCTTTCTAAATAAATTTTACTTGTTTCTTCTTCTATATAATCTTTAGGTAAATCCTTATTCATATCAGTATCAGCCCATCCAATTGCGACTGCATTAACTCTTATATCAGGTTTAAATTGAAATGCTAAATCTCTTGTAAGACTTTGTAATCCAATTTTTGAAATATTATAATC
>CANROP010000025.1 GCA_947632265.1 uncultured Bacilli bacterium | reverse complement strand
ATTTGTTCTAATCATAACTTTTACCTCTTTCCTTTCTCTAATTAATAGTTACATTTTTTATATGTTTCCTATTACTTTTTAATATTACCATGTTTTTTTATTTTTTTCAATACCCTATTTTATTTTTCCATCTAAACTCCATGTTTTAACATCTGTTATTTCTACATCTACTATTTTACCTAAATATTCATCACTTGCTTTAACATTTACTAATTTCATAGTATCTGTATATCCCATAAGATTTCCTTTTTTTTCACTATAATCTTCTAAAAGTACTTTTACAGTTTTTCCTAAATATTTTTGATTATTTATATTAGCATACTTATTAACTAATTCATTTAATTTATATAATCTATTATTTTTTTCTTCTATAGTTAAATTATCTTTCATACTAGCTGCTGGTGTACCTTCTCTAGGAGAAAATATAAATGTAAATGCAGAATCAAATTTACAAGTGTTTACAACATCAAGTGTATCATTAAAATCTTCTTCTGTTTCTCCTGGAAATGCAACTATTATATCTGTAGTTATTGAACAATTAGGTATTTTTTCTTTTAATTTATTAAATAATTCAATATATTTTTCTTTTGTATATCTTCTACCCATTAATTTAAGTATTCTATTTGACCCTGATTGTAAAGGTAAATGTATATAAGGCATTATATTATCATATTTAGCTATTACATCTATCATTTTATCATCAAAATCCCATGGATGACTTGTTACAAATCTAATTCTTTCTATTCCAGTTAAAGCTACATCTTTAAGTAAATCACTCATAGTATAATTAGTATCTAAGTCTTTCCCATATGCATTTACATTTTGACCTAATAATGTAACTTCTTTATATCCATGAGAAACTAATTCTTTTACTTCATCTAATATATATTCTTTTTTTCTACTTCTTTGTTTTCCTCTAGTATATGGAACTATACAATAAGTGCAAAACTTATCACATCCAAACATAATATTAACCCATGCTTTATATTTAGAATCTCTTTTTACAGGTATATTTTCATAAACTTCCCCTTCTTTACTATAAACTTCTATTTCTTGACTTTTTTGTTTTAAAGAAGTTTCTAATATAAAAGGAAGTTTATGAATATTATGTGTTCCAAATACTATATCTACCCAGTCATATTTATTTTTTATAGCATCTACTACATTTTCTTCTTGTGCCATACATCCACAAATACCACATATTATATTTGGTTTACTTTCTTTTAAATGTTTAACTCTTCCTAAAAATCCAAACATTTTATTATGAGCATTTTCTCTTATCGCACATGTATTTAATATAACTAAATCAGCATCTTCTAAATTATCTGTATATTTAAATCCCATATCTTCTAATATCGCACTTATATTTTCACTATCGTGTACATTCATTTGGCATCCATATGTCTTTAAATAATATTTTTTACCTAATCCAATTTTTCTCATTTCTTCTGGAACTTTATAGTCGTTTTCTTTTATTAATATTTCACTTTTAGTTCTTAATTTAGCATCTTTTAAACTTGGTAAATTCATAAAATCACGTCCTCGGAATATAATAACACATTTATTTTTATTAAGCAATAATTTAAAAATGGCAAAATAAATTGCCATATAATTATTTTCTAAAATCTATCATTTTATTTACTATATTTTGTATATTTGTTTTTGAAAAAGGTTTATTTAACATATCAACTATTTTATATTCAAATACTTTATCAATAGTACCTTTTGAATCATCTCCAGATATTGTTGATACTGGTATTTTTTCAAATAAATCATTTTCTTTAAAATAATCAAGTACTGTAAATCCATCACATCCTGGCATATTTAAATCTAATATCATACCAATTATATCATACTCATGATTATTAGTTATAATATCTAATGCTTCTTTACCATTTGATGCTTTTAATACAATCATTTGATTAGATAAAGCCCTTTCTACAATATTTTGAATAATTTCTGAATCGTCTGCAATTATAATAGCTCTTTTCATTTTTCCTCCTCTAAATATTTTTTAACTATTTTTATTATTCTATCAGCTTCACTAGTAAGTTCATTAAAGTGTTCTTTGATATAAGCAATATCACTTTCTTTTCCCTTTAATTCATGGTCTAATGAAATTTCAGCTAATTTTTTAAATCCTAAATATTTACTATCACTTTTCATAGAATGAGCAAGTATTGAATAGTTTAATGCATCACTATTTTCTATAAATGATTTCATTTTAGGTAATCTATCTTCGTATTCGTTTAAAAAATCTTTTAATGTTTCACGGTAAGAATCAACATCTCCTAAAAGCTCTATAGAAGTATCTACATCTATATCATTTTCTTTTAAGTATTCTATATCATACTTAGGTTTTTCTTCTAATATTCCATTATTAATTAATTCTTTAGTACCATTTAAATACTTAGAAAGTACTTTTTTTAATTCTTCACTATCTATTGGTTTAGATAGATAATCACTAAAACCTACTTCTATATATTTATTTGATTTACCTTGTATTGCATCTGCTGTAAGAGCAACTACAGGAGTATTAAAGCCATCTATTTCTTTTAATTTTTTTAATGTTTCAACTCCGCCCATTTTAGGCATCATGATATCCATAAGTATTATATCATATTTATTTCCATTTTGTATCTTATCTAGTACTTCAAATCCATTTTCATTACATTCTATATTTAAATCATACTCTTTAAGTAATTTAATACCTACTTTTAAATTTAATTTATTATCATCTACTAGTAAAACTTTACTACCAGTAAATTTTACGATTTCACTACTATTAACTATTTCTTTTTTGTATATACCATTTCTTATTTCTTGACTTAAATAAATTGTAAATGTAGAACCTTTTCCATACTCACTATTTACAACTATTTTTCCACCCATCATTTCAACTAATCTTTTAGTTATCGCAAGTCCAAGACCAGTACCTTCTACTGTTGTATTTTTATCTTCATCAAGTCTTTGAAATTTTGTAAATAATTTATCTATTTGTTCTTTTTTTATTCCTCTTCCTGTATCACTAACAGATATAGCTAATTTACAATATCCATTTTCATTAACACAATTAACTCTAAAGTTAATTTCTCCTTGATTAGTATATTTTGCTGCATTAGTAAGTATATTAGTTATTACTTGTTTTACTTTACCACTATCTCCAAATAGTATATCTGGTATATCAGGAGCAAAATACGTTTTTAATTCTATATCTTTTTCCCCTATCCTTGGAATAATAAGTTTAGTTAAATTTTCTAGTATTTCTCTTAAATTATATTCTGTATTTACAATCTCCATTTTATCTGCTTCTATTTTGCTTATATCAAGTATTCCATTTACTATTTCAAGTAAATTAAGGGATGCCATAACTATATCTTTAGCATCTTCCTTAGCTTCATCTAATGTTTCTGATTTATCTATACATTCACTAAACCCTACTATAGCATTTAAAGGAGTCCTTATCTCATGTGACATACTACTTAAGAAATCTGTTTTAGCTCTATTTGCTTTTTCAGCTTGATCTTTTGCGAGTTCTAATTCATTTATCAATTTTAAATCTGGATTTTCTATTGTTAGATAAAGTAAAAATACTATTATTGCTTCTACTGATGTTGTTAATAATAATTCTGGATGAAATTTTTGTAGAGCTCCACAAACTAAACTTAATATGATGAATGCAATTAAAGGTATTTTCCTTTTTAAATTAATCTTATTTCTATATTTAATTAGCAAAAACATCCATATAGTTACAAAACAGCAAAAAACTAGCATTAAATAATCTACGGACAATCCATATGAATACACATTAACCCCATCATAATAATAATTCATAGGGAGTATGAAAACAATTAAAATATTTATTATAAAAAAGCCTATTAAAATTTTAGATAGTATTTTCATATTTATTTTAGAAGGTAAGAAATTACAAACATAATAAGTGAAAAGTAGTATAAAGAATAAATAATATACTAGCAATAAATTTGTAGCAAAAAATGCTAAAATTGGATATTCACTACTATGTGAAACTGCAAAACAACATACCATTTCTGTAGCTAATCCTATTATATTAGCAACTAACATTAATTTAAATAAAAGCAAATCAACGGATTTTATACTAGGCTTTAAAAAGATTGACACTGCTAGAATTGCCATGAATATAAAGCATGTAAATTGTAGCCAAATAATTCCCATAAATATTACCTCCTACACTATATAATAGTATAGCATATAATACAAAAAAAAACTAGAAATATTTATCATACTTCTAGTTATTATATCTTTATCTTTTCTTTACTTTTTGTTTTGGTTTTGATGAGTATTTTTCCTTATAAATATTCTCAAGTTCCTTAAAATTTGTTTTCATGGCAGATGTTAATGGTATTTCTGATAAAATAATTACATCTTTTGGAACCATATATGAAGCAAGTTCCTGACTACATAAGTTTATTATTGTATTTTTAAATTCAATTTCATCTTCAACTTGTTCTTTTGGAACTACAAATGCAACTGCTTTATTATCAATAACAGGATCTTCTAAAGTAATCACTGCACATTTTTCAACGATTCCATTATTTAACAAATAATTTCTTATTCTATCAGGGAATAATTTAGTTGGCTGACCTTCACTATCACGTGTCATAACTATTCTTCTTATTCTTCCATCCATAAACAACTCTTGTTTTTCATTTATATGAAATAAATCTTCTGTCTTATACCAAAGAACACCATGCGAATCTTTTATTAATGATTCTTTAGTTGCTTTTTCATTTTTTAAATATCCAGACATCATTGTTGGTGAATAAATATATAATTCTCCCGTTTTGTAATACTGATTAACAACATTATATTCCTCTACATTTGTCGCAATTATCTCATTTGTATCTACATCAATTATTTTATATTTATTTCCAAAAAGTTGTCTCCCTACACTTCCCTGTGAATTAACTTCATCATATGTATAAGCAATTCCACCATTTGTTTCACTACTTCCATATCCAGGACAAACATTTATTCCGACTTTCTTTCCTTGTTCTACAACAGATTTATCCAAATAATCTCCACCAGTAGGTATCGCTTTTATGCAACTTGTATCCATTTTTGAAATTTTCTTATTGTATACTAATCCTTCTGCCATTGCTGGAATAGTGTGCCAATAATTAAAATGGTATTGTTTTAGTCTTTTTGCCGAATTTTTTTCATCGAACAAAGGATCAAGAGCGATTGTTGCATTTAATGTTAATGGTTCATGTATACCGTTTGATAAACTAAAGAAAATCCATAATGGTAATGTATTAAAAAATACATCATCTCCAGTAAATCTCCTATCTGAAAGTTGAGTCAAAATAGGCATTGCATTAAATGCATTATGACTCATTTTAACACCTTTAGATTCTATTGATCCAGAAGTGTATGCAATAGAAGCTATTGAATTTTTTTCATAGTATGGTACTACTTCTAAGCCACTCTTTTTACCAAGTTCTATTACATCATTAAAAGAAATACATTCGTCTCCTGATAATAATTTTTTATCTGTTTTTAATAATGTAGCAATTTGTAACTTCATTCTATCAAAATTAAATGTCATTGGTAAAGAGTCTATTAAGGAAAAATGTACTATTTTATTTACTCCACATTCTTTAGCAATCTCTTTAGTTTTAGTATTGTATGCTACATCCATAATAATCCAAATATCTGAATCAACTCTAGATAAATGATCTTTTATTTCTACTTCACTAGATACTGGATTAACCATATGAGATATAGCTCCCAACTTACTTATCGCATAAAATGCGATAACTCCCTCTGGCATTGATAATGAACTTAATGTTACATAATCTCCTGGTTTAACTCCCATAATTTTTAATCCAGCCGCCAAATAATCTATTTTTTCTATAAGTTCTTTGTAAGTCATCTTATATCCAAAATAATCTATAGCAATACTATTATATTTGTTTTTATTACTATCTATCAAAAATTGATAAGTTGATTCATTTGGTAAAATTTTACCAATATCATAAAATTTTTCTAAGCCCAATATTCTATTTCTTATTTCTAGTAATTCTTCTTTTTCCATTATAAAACCTCCCTAATTAGTAACCAAACTATAAATTTACAAAAACGTATTTTAATATGTTAATTTTAATATTTAAACTAAAAATGTATTAAATAATTAAAATTCTGCACGAAATGTAAATCAAATATTTAAATATTGTGTACTAACTAAGTCAATTATATATTTTTTTTATATAAGTGTCAACAAAATTTTAACCAATTCTTATACTATCTTTTTTATTCACCAATCAAATTTATAACATAACTAGAACTAACTCCCTCATTTGTTTTATAGCTATCAATATCTAATATTCCTCCATTTTTAATAATAATTTTTTTTGAAGCTATATTTTCATTATTACAGTTAATTCTAACTTTTTTAAATCCTAATTTCTTCGCTTCTACAAGTGCAAGTGAAAGTATAATGTTTCCATATCCTTTTCCACGTTCTTTTTTTCTTATTTTATAATATATTTGGCTTCCTTTATTCATCCAAAAATCATTTAAAGTTGTTCTTATTCCTACTTCTCCAATAGGATTATTACCATCAAATAAAATGTATCTATTGGTTGTTGTATTTAATTTTTCATTTATTTCTTTTTCTTCTTTTATATAATCGTTAGTTATTTCTTTAAATTCATCAAAACTAACTCCATTTAGTTTATTTATTGATCCAATTTCTTCTTTAGGAATATCTTGATACATTTCATATACTTTTTTTGTTATACAATCTTTAAGTGGTATAATTATCGTATTTTTATTCAAAAATCTATCAATTTTATAATTAATTATATCTTTTTTCTCAGATAAATTTTTTTTACAAAACACACTCAAATATATATAATTATAAATTGACTTGTGATACATCTAACCACCTCACTATATACAAAAAATTAACTTTAAAACTTATTCCACAAGCTTAGGAAGTCCCATCATATTCACAACTATTTACACTTGTACTAGTAAACATTTCTTTTTTGATATTTTTGTTTGATTCATTAACTATAATCAAAACTATTTTCTCCCTTTATGTATTATAGCCAAAAAATACATTTAATTCAATTCATTTATGATTTTTTAATACCTTTATATGCAGTTTTACAATTTAAATAATTTATATTATTATAATTTTTGTAGTGCTTTAATAGAAATATATAAAAATTTTAAATCTAACATATTATTTTTAAATTTATTTTATTTACTTGATTTTCTTATAATGATATAATTCTATATTAGAAAGGAAGAGATACATGGAATATAGAGATTTATACGATTCAAATAGAATCTTAACAGGAGAAAAAATATTAAAGGGTGAACAAATTCCTGAAAACAATTATATTATGATGGTAGTGATTTTTATTGAAAATGATAATCATGAATTTTTAATTCAAAAAAGAACGATTGATAAAGGTGGAAAATGGGCAACAACTGGAGGACACCCTAAAAGTGGTGAAGATAGCTTACAAGGTATAATTACTGAAGTTAAAGAGGAATTAGGTATAGAAATCAAAAATCCAATTCTATTTAAACAAGCTAGTGGAAAAGATACTTTATGCGATTTATATTACTTAAAACAAAATATTGATATAAACAAAATAATTATTCAAAAAGAAGAAGTTGATGATGTAAAATGGGCTAGTATTTATGAAATAAACGAATTAATGGATAAAGGTGAATTTAATAAAGGACATTACATGATGTTTAGAGATTGTTTAGAATTTCTAAATAAATAGAGATTTACTAAATAATAATTTTTTAAGAGTGTATTCAAAAAAAAGAAATGCTTTGTTTGAATAACTATTATAATTACACAATAAAAATCAAGGACGAACTAACTTCGTTCGTCCTTGATTTTTTATTTTCCAAAGTTTTTTATTGATGACTTCTATTTATGTCACATCAAACAAAGTCTAATTTTCTAAAAATTCTAAACAATAATTATAAAATTCCTCATGATTTGTTGAAAAAACTTTATCGGATATTAATTTATTAATTTCTTCACGAGATGCCCACATAACTTTTTCAACTTCTTCATCTTGAATTTTTATATTTTCAATATTTATATTCTTTTTTAAATAATATAAATCTACAAAATCATCTTCCGTTTGAATAGTTTTAAATAAAGTTAATTCATTTTGTTTAACATTAATACCTAATTCTTCACTAATTTCTGTAACAATCCCTTCTAAACTGCTTTCTCCAGATTTAGGATGTCCTCCAGTTGTTGCCCATTTTCCACCCTTTTTTTTAACTCTTTTCTGTAATAAAAATTGACCTTGATCATTCTCAATAAAAACCACAACTGTAATATAATATTTTCCTGAAGGCACCTTTTCACCTTTTTCTATAACTTCTCCTGTTAGTATTTTTTTTGAATTATACAAATCTCTTAATTCCATATATATTTTCCTTTCATTATTTATAGATATTATAAATATATCATTTAAGAACAAAATAGTAAATTGTTTTTCTATTACTATTTGTTAACTTTTATTATAATATTACTATCATTAAAAATATTTATATAAATTTTAAAGTAATAGAATATATTTAATTGGTGATTAAATGGAATGTAGAGTTAATAAACCTTACCCCACTATTATGGTTGAAAGAGAAAATATAGAATATGCTAAAATACTTCTAGAAGATTATTCTGGAGTAACTGGAGAAGATACTGCTATACATCAATATATATATCAACATTTTGATAAGTTTAATATTGATAAAAGTTTTTCTGATACTTTAAAACAAATAGCTATGGTTGAAATGAAACATTTAGAACTTTTAGGTGAAACTATAAAACTTTTAGGATTAGATCCTAAATTCAAATTTATAGATAAACCTTGTTATAAAATAACATATTGGAATAGTAGTTTTGTTAATTATAATACTAATATAAAAGAAATGTTAATGAGTGATATTGAAATAGAAAAAGAGGCTATTGAAAATTATAAATATCACATTAGTATTATAAATGATAAATATATTAAAAATCTTTTATTTAGAATAATTGAAGATGAAGAAAAACATATAGAATGTTTTAATTATTTACTTAGTAAAACTTATTAAAAATGAGTATACTTCTATCACCTCTTAATTTTTATCAATTAAAATTTAACACACATAGTGTTTCCTTAGTAGAACGTGCATAAAATATTATGAGGGGATAATTATGAACATGTATGAAAAAGCTTTAAAAAAGATAGAAGAAGATCAAAAACTTAAGCCTAATTATTCTATTATTGGACCTACTGGTCCTATGGGTCCAACTGGTCCAATTGGGCCAGCTTTAAATATACTAGGAAGTTTTGAAAGCGAAGAAGAGTTAGAAAATAATCACCCTACTGGTAATTTAGGTGATGCTTATATAATTGGAGATGAATTATATGTATGGACCACTGATAAATGGAAAGATGTAGGAACAGTTAAAGGTCCTAAGGGAGAACAAGGAGAAAGAGGAATCCCTGGACCTATTGGTCCTACGGGGCCTAAAGGCGATATAGGTCCAACTGGCATGACAGGAGCAAAAGGTAGCGATGGAACAAGTGTAACTATATTAGGTTCTTATGACACAATTGAAGCATTAGAACAAGCACATTCAAGTGGTAAACCTGGAGATTCTTATTTAGTAGATTCAAATTTATATGTATGGTCAGAAGAAGATAGTAAATGGACTAATGTGGGTGTTATAAAAGGGCCTCAAGGAATACAAGGAGAAAGAGGACCTCAAGGACTTCCTGGTCCACAGGGTCCACAAGGACTTCCTGGTACATTTAATCTACCTACTGCAATTTTTATAACAACTAGTAAAGAATTTCCTGATGGAAAAGTAATTGAACCTGAATACCCTGTTCCACTCGAACTTAAAACATATGACATGAATAATGAATTTTATTTAAGTAATAAAAACAATACAATTACATTTCTTAATCCTGGTACATATACTATTTGTTTCATAGTTCAAGCAAAAACACTTGCATCTACTAATCAACAAAATCCAAATATTATTTCTCTAGGATTTAAAAAACTAGATGATACAAAAATTTATGCTGGGTGTTCAATTTTGGGTAACAGTACTACCCCATCCCTTTTAATAGGAATGGGAACAATAAGCATTAACACTCCTGATTGGTTTGAACTAAGAAATACTGGTACTGCATCCTTTAAAGTTCAAAGTCCAAGTCTATCTAATCTAGGTACAGATTCTTCTTTTGCAAGCCCTATAGTTACTATAATTATACAAAAGATTAAATAAAATAAAATTTCTTTAACAATATTTATAAATATGTGCTATAATAATTCCTACATAAGGGGAATATTTGAAATGAAAAGTTATGAATTAAAAGAATTAATTAATCAAATTAAAAAGTATGAATTAACAAAAGAGTTTAATAATTTAAATGAATTTAAAAAATGGATATCTAAATTAAATAGTAAACAAATAAAAAACTTTAATAATTTAAAAATAAATCCAGAAGAAATTATGTTTCCTAAAAAATTATTAATCAATGAAAATTTATTAAATTGCAATGATTATAGTAAAAGAGTTAGTGCGATGTGTAAGCTAAAAAATGGAGAGAATTGTTGGCACCTATTCGATAAATTATGTTCTAAAAATTTTTTAAAAAGTAAAAATTATTACAAAGATATAGATGTTATAAGTAAAGCTGATAATGCTAGATATGCTCTATCTGTAATTAGTGATGATACATTTATAAATAGTAAATACCATGAAGAAGATTTAAAACTTATTGTTGAAGCAAAAGATACCTCTTATGAAGGAAAAAAGCAAGCTAGTTGGCTTGTTAGAGATGCTTTAGTAACTGTTTCCTGTAATCAAGATTCAATAAATAGTCCATACCATCAAAAAGATATGGAATTGATTGCTACTGTAGGAAGCGAACACTTACAGATTAATGAAGAAAAACTTCTACATAGTATAAATAATTTAGCTATAGATAAAGTATCACTTAAAGATTGCTATCACTTTGAAAACATGCAAATACTAGCTAAAAGCCCTATATCAAGTCCTTATCTATATAAAATCATGACTGATGAAGATATAATAAAAGGTAAAAATTATAGAGCTGAAGTTGAAGCACTAGCTAATGCTAAAAGTAAAATAACTGCTATAGCTATATACTTATTTATCGCAAATCCTAAAGATACTGATTTTAATTTATCTGAAGAGTTATACGATTCAGATTCTAATATAGATTTTAATAATCTAATTCTTTTAAATAGAAGTAGAAACATAAAAGGATGTAAAAGTCCTAACTACTTAGGTTATTTAAAAGTATTAAATAAAGTTGATGATGATATTATTTTATTTATAGAATCAGTAATGTCTAATGAAGACTCTATTAAACATTTTATTCAATATATTGACTTAAAATTATTGCTTACAATAAAGGATAAAAAGATGTTTTTAGATTTATATTTATTAATGACTAATAAACACTCACTAGAAAGCATGCACCATACATCTGATGTTAAGCTTATAAGTAACACTAATGATAAACGTATAAGAGCTTTACTATTAAAAAAAGCAACCGATAAGTTAAGCATTGAAAATCAAAATTATAATTTTGATATGGAATACATTGCTAAATTAGATTTAGATAAAATAGATAAATATACTTTTAGTGAAATGCATTATTACTTATTTAACTATAATGGTATTACTCATCCTGATCATATTAATAGATTAGAAAAATTATATAAAGGAGAATTTGTAGAACCACATGATTTAGTATTAGAATATTTAAACGATTTAGAACGGAATCTTGATTCAAGTAGTGCATCAAAAATTAAAAAAATGTTACTTAAAAAATAAGATGATGTAATTAAAAAATCAATATCATATTTTAATTCTACTTTTCATTAAACTATTATAAATTTATTTTATTTAAAACTATAGTAGTTTTTGATATAATAATATTGTTTTAGGGAGGTATAAAAATGAATAAAAAGTATTATAAGAAAGAATTAGATCAAATTCTTTTATCAAAGAAATTAGATGAATTTTATGTAGCTATAATTGAAAATAGACAAGGACTTTTAACTGATGAAGAATATGAAAAAATTATAAGAAGTGATAAAACTATTTATGATTGTAATGAAAATGAAGTTAAAAATTCATTTAAAAATGTTCAATCAGATAAAAATTTAAAAGATTTTGTTCATGATTTAATTAAAGTTATGTATAGTTTATCACAAGTAAGACATTTAGCAATCTTAACAATGATTGGTGATGATGTTTATAATATAGGGAGTGCTGAATTTGAAGATTTAAAAGTGAATAAAATTATACACTTTGACAATTTAACAACACTTTATGATGAATCTAATGCTAGAATAAGATATTTTACAAAAGAAGAAGATGAGCGATTAATAGAAAAAACTGTTTTAGTAGATGTAGATGATGAATCAATTATTCAAGAATATGAAAATGAACATATTTATCAAGAGGAAAATGAAGATTTAACTAGTGAGTTCTTATCTCAAGTTAAAGGTAGACCATATTATTTAAAAAGAAACTAATAAAGATGATTACATTTAATTTCATAATCATCTTTTTAGTTTAATTTTTTTATTCTAAAAATTATTTATATTATATGTAGTTTAAGTACTAAAATTCTTAAGTAATAAACTTAATATAAGTATTAAAAACATCACTACATTTTAACTAATTTTTTGTTATTTTTATAATTTAATTTATACCAGTTAATAAATTCATCTGTAGCACTCGTTCTATTATCAGGTCTATTATTTCTTTCTTCATCTGTCATTTCTGCTAGAGTTTTACTACAATTAATTGGTATAAATACAAACCATAAATTAGATTTTGCTTTTTTATTTTGTTCTCCTCTTATCTCGTTTGAAAGCATACCTCTACTTACTCCAAAAAACTGAAAATAATCTTTGCCATCAAAAAATGTTAAACAATCTAAAAAATAACAATTCCTATTTTTAACTTCTTTCATTATTTCTAATAATTCTGTAATATTTGATGATATACCACTTCTTTTTACAAAAGCACCAGGATACAAAGGATTATTAGGATAATCTTCTATATAAAAACCAGAATCAGCAACGAATACAGGTGTTTTAAGTATTTCAAAAGCTTGTCTAGCCTTTTCTTTTGATATAAATTTTATATCGTTAATATCAGGTTCAACTAAATCACATTTAAAATAATCTATCTCTATTCCAGCATTTTCAAATTTTTCTTTTACTGATATATATTTACCATAATTTCCAGTTATATAAGTTAAATTTTCCATATTACATTTCTCCTTTGTAATAATATAACTTTTTTACTAATGGTGAATATTTAACTAGTGATAAATCTTTATCTAAACTTTTAGCAAATTCTCTACAAAGCATCATGCTTATATAAGTTAAATAATAATCGTTTATTATATTATCATCATATTTCTTTTTAATACTTATTATAATTCCATACTCTTTTGGTAATATCTCCTTATAGTACTTATCAAGTTCGGTATCATTATCAAAAAATATTAAAACATTTCTATATTCAAAATTTAAATTACTTCTACCATGACAATAATCATATTTATCATGAACTACAGGAATAAATAGTCCTGCCTCTGTCATAGTGGATTCTAAGAAATGCACAGCTGAACTAGTTTCATATCCACCTAATATTTCATAAACATTATAACTACCAAGTGTTGTTGAGAAAAATGGTAGCATAGTATATACATTTTCTAAAAAAGAATTTATTTCTTGTGGTTTAATTAGGTCATCATCACTACTTTCATATCCAATTAATAATTCATTTAAATAATTCAGTCTTATACTATATTCTGGTACAGTTTTTAAAATATCTTCTACTATGCTTAAATCATTACAGTAATATAGTAATGCGATAGTCATAGGTATTAAAGTAGATGATAATGATATAAAACTATCTTCTTCATCTATAACTTTATAGTTAATATTTGTAACTCCATCTAATTTATTTTTTGAGAATAAATATTTATTTAAAGCATTATTAAATGATGTTTTAACTCCATAATTGTTACCACTATAACTACAAGATATTATGTTTTTAAAACCTTTTAAGTTTCTATAAATAACATCTCTTGGAGTGATAGATTCACACACTATATTATTTTTTTTACTTAATACTTTAGATAAATAATTACTAACAACATTAGAACCTCCAACACCACTTACAAGTGTAGGCTCTTTTATATTTGATAGAATATCTTTAAGCATATTTAAATCAGTTTTAGAAAGTGAATTTAAAACCCTTTCTTCTAGTTTATTGTAATTAATCTCCATATTTTCTTTAGACATAAAATCCCTCCTTAAATTCATAATAACATTTAAGTAGGAAATATATGGTCAACTTAAAATTTTTCTTTTAATAATTCTATCTTTCTAATTCTCTTTAAATCAAAATGCCTCATATCACATCTAAGTTCACAAAATGCGGCACAATACCAATCGTCATTAAATAAAAACATTTCTCTTGGATTTACTATTCTTTCGAGTTCTCCTTTACCATAAGAATAGTATAATATTTTTACTTTTCTTCTTTCTTTTATTGCTCTAACAAAAATATTATACTTATTTAGATTTTCATCATTTAATATAAGTTCTCTTTTTTCACTTTTACTACCTATATAAATACCCATGATTTTATCTTTCAATAAATTTAACTTTTCCTTATCTTCTTTATTAGTAGTTAAATTTATACATTTATCTATTAATTGATAGTCTTCTTTTACAAATTTTCTTTTTGGTAATCTAATAGATTGGTTTAAAACATATCCACCATATGGTCCCATTATAGTATCTATATAAATTCCAGCTTTTTCAATCTCATTTTTATAAACTCGTATCATTCTAGGAGATACTTCTAGTTTTTCAGATAATTCTTGAATACTATATCTTTTTCCAGAACTTAAATATTCAATCATATTAAGAACATTACTAATTTTAGACATATTATTCCCCCTAAGTAATGTAATTATTATAGCAATTTAATACTTGTTTATCAAGAACAAAAGTCAAAATAAATTTTGGCCTGAATGCCATCACTGGCATTCTTTTCTACTTCATAGAAACTTAGCCTCTTCATAGACCAATTTCGGATAGTCGCTACCCTAATTGTTTTATTATCGTCAAAATTTTATTTGACTT